>JACQPI010000052.1 GCA_016207585.1 Elusimicrobiota bacterium
AGTTCTTCGTCAATGAGCTGCGGTTTATCTTGGTCCAGGGTTGGCGCCATACTAAGGAAGGCCAGAGATTGGAAGAGGTGGCCAAGCGCTATATGCGATTGAGAACAAGGCTGGCGGAAGCCCTTAACCCGCTTGGAGCCCAGATAACGGTTGGCGGGGAAGAGAATTTCCTTAAGACAGCTCTCAGCCCCATGGACTTGGCGGTCGGCTGAATTTTTTTGTGATAAGAATACACATACGTGTATAAATAGGAGGTATTATGCGAAAGTACTTCTCAATGAAAGCGGCAGCCGAAAGAGTCGGCGGGCTTCATGCTTTCGAACTTGACGGTAAACGGAAAAAACGTAGTGCCTGCCTACAAAGAACCCTTCAACCTCCTGGCCGAAGGGGCTTTAAGTCCAAATTGGCTCCCGGGGCTGGACTCGAACCAGCAACCTAGCGGTTAACAGCCGCTCGCTCCACCGTTGAGCTACCCGGGAATGGAGGAAATTTTAGCAGATTTCATTGCGGGAATCGCATGGAACTGAGTACAATGGACTCGTGTTCGAGTACGCGCTCTTGACCTTCGGGTCGCTCTTCGCCATCGTTGACCCGTTCGCCGCCATGCCGGCCTACCTGGCGATGACGGCGCGCTATACCGTCAAGACGCGCAAGCGCATGGCGAAAATCGCCTGTCTCACGAGCGGCGCCGTCATGATGGTTTTCGCGGCGTTGGGGCCGACCTTGTTCAGGCTCTTGGGGATCACCCTCCCGGCTTTCCAAGTGGCCGGAGGCCTGGTTCTGCTTCTGTCGGCTCTGGACATGCTCCGGGCCAAGCGGACCCCGCTGAAGGAGACGGCCGAGGAAACCGCAGAGGGCGCGACGAAAGACGATATCGCGATTACCCCGCTGGCGATCCCCATGCTCTCGGGTCCGGGCGCCATCACGACATCGATCGTCCTCTACGGCCAGGCCCAGGGGATCGGCCACAAGGCGATATTTTTCGTTTGCATCGCGGCGGTTTCGGCCGCCAGCTACCTGATCCTCCGTACGGCCGCCGGCGGCGTGCGAAAGATCGGTCCCACCTTGATGAATATCATTGAACGCCTGATGGGGCTCCTTTTGGCCGCCATCGGCGTCCAGTTCGTGATGTCCGCGCTGAAGTTGGCGTAACTATTGAATCGCCGCTCCGAGTTCCCGCAGGGCGCGGCGGGCCGTTTCGTAATAGGAAGGATCTCGCGACGATAGGATCTCTCGGTATAACCGGATGGCTTCCTCGCGCCGGCCGAGGCTTCGGTTGAGGAAGGCCGCGATGTGCTTGATCAAGGTCGGGCAATCTGGATCATCGAGGGCCTGGCCCAGTTCCCGGAGGACTGCCGGGGCGTCGCCACGCTTTTGGGCGCCGATGGCGGCCATATAGGCGCGAAACTTCCATTCACGGGGATCGGCGCGAGCGGCGGTCGACAAGATGTCCAAGGCTTCCTGGGCTCGGCCCAGATTGAACGCCAACGCTCCCGCGGCATAAAGAGGGACATAGGCAAAGGTCGGATCCAGCTTCATAATGCGTTGAGCACGCGGACCGAGCTCGGAATAATGGCCGCCTCCATACTCTTCATGCTGGTGCTCGGCTTTGCTTTCCGCACGCCCTGCGCCCTCATCCGCTTCCGGCGTTCCGTAGTACATGAGCAGCTGGATGAAAGCCAGGTCGGCGGCCAAGCGGCGCATTCCCAGGGCCATGAGGCCCGTCGATTGGGTGGCCTCGGCGGTTGAAGGCCGGAGCTGGGATGGGTTCGGGAATGGGGTGTGGAATCGTTGGAAAACGGCCAAGTTGAGCAGGGATATCACGCAGAGACCGGCGGCCGCGAACCCCACGGCGCGCAAGGGGATGTTAAAATTCTCTCTTCCGAAAGAGGGCATAGGCCAGGCCGAAGCAGGCGGTCGAATAGAAGAGGGTATAACCGGCGGCAATCCAAAAAAGCTCCCCGCCCGGCATGGCGAGAGGGGGGGCGTCAAGCCGGTCCCGGAAATTGAGGAGTTGCAAATTAGGCAGCAGATAGGCGCCCGCCTGCAAAAATACGGCAGCCGGTCCTCCCGCGCCGCGGGGGAGCAGGAACTCGATCTCCGGGATGAAATGCCCCAGTGTCCAGACGATCGTCGTCATCGTGAGGGCCGATAACGTGGACGTCGAGAGCAGCGAGAACAAAATGCCCACGACCACGGCGATGATCAGCTTGAGGCCGATCCCGTATAAGGCGGCTGCATAGCTCCATTGGCCGGGCCAGCCCTTTAGCCAGAGCAGCGAGAGATGGACCAGGACCATCGCCAGGACTGCCGCTCCCGTGGAGCCGATCAGCCCCAGGCAGCGGCCCGATAAGAACGCCGCCCTGGGGACGGGCCGGGACAGGATGAGATAAATCGTCTTCGTCTCCATCTCGCGCAGGACGCCGCTGGCCGCTCCGAAAGCCGCCATGGCGAAAGCCATGAGTTCGATGAAGCTCAAGCCGAAGTCCAGGAGAACGCGGACTTCCTGGTCGACGGCCAAGACCCCCATGAGGACGCTCATGTAAAGCAGGACGCCGGAGAAGAGAACGGCCACGCTGAAGCTCCGGTTGCGCAGATGCTCTTGGAAAGTGTGGCGCGCCAGCGCAAATGCCGTTGATAGTTCGTGTCCGAGGAAATAAGCCGGCATCCAGGTCACTCGGCTCCGTTTTGCCGGATCATGTCGACGAAAAGCGTCTCCAGAAGGCCCGGCTCCTTGGACCAGTCCTTTTGCTCGAATATCTTGACGAGGCGGCCTTCTACCAAGATGCCGGCTCGGTGGCAGAGGCGCTCCACTTCCGAGATGCTGTGGGAAGACAAGAGCAGGCTGGTTCCCTCCTGATTGAGACGTGAAAACAGCGCGCGGAACTCCGCGACGGCCAGGGGGTCGAGCCCGCTGACCGGCTCGTCCAAGAGCAGGAGCCTCGGCTCATGGAGCAGCGCTTGCGCCATGCCGACCCGCTGGAGCATTCCCTTGGAAAAATCCGACATCCGCCGGTCGGTATGGCGTTCGATTCCGGTCTTCTCCAGTGATCGCGACGTCTTGGCCTCCAGCTCTTTGTGGGGCATTCCGGAGAGGCGTCCGTAAAACGTGAGGATTTCGCGCGGAGTCAGATAGGGATAAAAATAGGGCAGCTCGGGCAGATAACCCATCAGGGCCAGGGCGCTGCGGGAGCCGGCCGGATGCCCGAATATGGAGACGCTCCCGGAGGTGGGAGCCAGTAGACCCAAGGCGAGCTTGATCGTCGTCGTCTTCCCGCTGCCGTTGAGGCCCAATAGGCCGAAGATTTCCCCGGGACGCAGGTCCAGGTCCAAATGCTCGATGCCCCGGAAGCGAGAGGTCCGGCCGAGATGGGAGCGGACGTAGGTCTTGGTGACATCCCGAAACGAAAGAGCGTGTTCTTTCGCCGCATATTCCCGCGCCGGGTCGCCGGGCATGGGGATGCTAGAGCTCGACCCAGCGAACCGCCTGGATGCCGTCGATGGCCGCGAGCTCCTGGAGAACCGGGGGCGTTGCCGTCTCATCCACCGTGATGACCATGACGGCGTCGCCCTTCGGGGCCTTGCGGCCGACGCGCATGTCCGCGATGTTGATGTTGCGCCGGCCCAGTAGCTCGCCCACCTTGCCGATCATGCCGGGGCGGTCCCGGTTGACCAGGATGATCATTTTGCCCTGTGGCCGCACATCCACGTAGAGGTCGTCGAGCTGCACGATGCGGGGCTCCCCGTGAGAGAGGATGACGCCCGAGATGCCCCGCGTGCCGGCGTCCGTGACGGCGCTGACGGTCAAGAGGCGCGAGAAGCCCTCCAGGGCCGTGGGGTCGGCCGATTCCGAGGTTTTGATGCCACGGTCTTTCGCAATAAGGGGGGCATTGACGAAACTGACCGGCTGGGCGAGCGTCGGGCTCAAGACCCCTTTGAGGGCCGCGACCGCGAGCGGATGGCGCTGGGCAGCGTCGAAATCCCCTTGGAAGACGCAGCGCACTTCCTGGAGGCCCGCCTCCAGCGTTTGTCCGAGGAACCTGCCCAGAACCTCGGCCAAGTCGAGATAGGCCCCGAGCGCCTCCAGCGTGTCCGGGTCGAAGCCGGGGAGGTTGATCGCGTGCCGAGCGATGCCTTTCTCCAAAAATTCGATCACCTCTTTCGATATCTCCTCGGCCACCTTGCGTTGGGCTTCCTCGGTCGAGGCTCCGAGGTGGGGCGTCAGGATGACCTGGGGAAGTTTGCGCAGGGGGGAATCCGCGGGAAGGGGCTCTTTCTCGAAGACATCGAGCGCCGCTCCCTTGAGCCGCCCGGACTCGACGAGGCGGACCAGCACCGACCCATCGACCAAGTCCCCGCGGGCGCAGTTGATGAGGCGAGCGCCCTTCTTGATCCAGCGCGCCGTTTCGGCGTTTATAAGGCCTCGTGTCTTGTCGGAACTCGGCGCATGCAGCGTGATGAAGTCGGATTGACCCAGGACCTCTTGCAGGCCCGCCGATCGGACTCCGAGGCCTTTCGCCTGCTCCACGGAGACGTATGGGTCGTGGGCGATGATGCGCATCCCATAAGCAAGCGCCCTCTTGGCGACCTCCCGTCCGATGCGGCCGAGGCCCAAGATTCCCAGCATCTTTCCGGCCAATTCCGTCCCCATCCATTGGGCGCGTTCCCACTTGCCCTGCTTCATGGAGGAGTCCGCCTGGGGGATGTTGCGCGAGAGGGCCAGGATCAGCGCCCAGGTGTGCTCGCAGGCCGCGATAGTGTTGGCTTGGGGGGAATTGATGACCGCGATGCCGCGCCGCGAGGCGGCCTCCAGGTCGATGTTGTCGACCCCGACGCCGGCACGCCCGATGATGCGGAGCTTCGGCGCCTTGCCGATCCAGTCGGCGGTGACCTTGGTCTCGGAGCGCACGAGCCAGGCGTCCGCC
>JACQPI010000053.1 GCA_016207585.1 Elusimicrobiota bacterium
CCGACTTGGACGACGACGACAACCCGTGGGGATCGGCCCTCGTGAGCCTTCCCCTGCTCCCCCGCGCTCCACAGCCCTGGGCCGTCGGACCGGAGAGCTCGCCGCAGGAAGTGCGGCGCGGCGCCGTCCCGTTTCATTTTCTGGAGCCCTTGCTCCAGGCCGCCGCGCGAAAAATTCTCGATGGGGCGGCCGGCGCGGCGGGAAAAGGCGCCGGGTCCCTATCCGAAGCCGTGAGGCGCAAGCTCCTGCCTGGGCGAAATCTTCAGAGAATCCCGGCTCGCTGAAACAGTACCCGGGTCGACGCCCCGTAACCGTCCAGATCGAAACAAGCCCGGATATCCCGTACGGAGAGCACGCGCCGCACGTCCGGATCGGCGCCCAACACATCGCAAAAATTCCCCCCATTTTTCCAGCACTTCATCGCGTTGCGCTGCACGAGCTCGTAGGCCTCAAGCCTCCCGAGGCCTCGGTCGATGAGCCGCAGCAGGACCCGCTGGGAAAACGCGAGCCCGCGGGAACTCTCGAGGTTTTCCTTCATCCGGCGAGGATAGACCTGCAAGCCCCGCACAACGGCCAGGAAGCGATGCAGCATGAAATCCAAGAGGATGCTCGCGTCGGAAAAAACGACGCGCTCCACCGAGGAATGGGTGATGTCGCGCTCATGCCAGAGCGCCGCATTCTCAACGATCGCGCTTTCATAGGACCGGATCATTCGCGCCAGGCCGCAGAGATTCTCGCATAGGATCGGATTGCGCTTATGCGGCATGGCGGAAGAACCCTTCTGATCCTTCCCGAACGGCTCCTCCACCTCCAAAACTTCCGTCCTTTGCAGATGCCGGATTTCGACGGCAAAGCGCTCGATCGAAGTCGCCGTCAACACCAGGGCATGGAAAAAATCGGCGTGGCGATCGCGCGGCACGACCTGGGTGCCGAGCGGCTCGGGCTTGAGACCGAAGCGCCGCAGGACGGCCGCCTCGACGGCCGGGGAGACATGGCTGAAGGTCCCCACCGCGCCCGAGAGCTTGCCGTAGCGGATCACGTCCCGGGCGCGCCGCAGGCGCTCCAGGTCGCGCACGATTTCGGCATGCCAGCCCGCCAGCTTGATCCCGAAGGTGATGGGCTCCGCGTGAACGCCGTGCGTTCTGCCCGCCATCCATGTTTTCGCATGGCGTCTGGCCAGGACACGGACCGCGCCGGCCACTTGCCCCAGCCCTTCCAAGAGGAGATCGCAGGCCTGCGACAGCTGCAGCGCCAGCACGGTGTCCATGATGTCCGAGGAGGTCAGGCCGTAGTGAAGGTAGCGGTCGACCGCCGAGGCCCGACGCCCGACCCCGGCCGATAGGACCTCGAGGAGCGCCACGATCTCGTGAGCATTGCGGGCTTCGGCTCTCCGGACCCGTTCGGACAGAGGCCGGGAGGCCAATCGCCTCAGGGCGCCTATCTGCGGGCGCGGGATCCTCTTGTGCCGCGCCAGCGCCTCCAGGAAAACGACCTCGACTTCGAGCATCTTGCGATAACGGCTCTCCTGCGACCAAATTCCGGCCATCTCGGGTCTCGTATAGCGCTCGATCATCGTCGTTGATTCCTCCGTATTGCGATCATTCCTTGCCGTTTGCCATGGGCCCGCACTCCGCCAGCTCGATTCCTACCGCGACCGCCCCCGTTCCACGATGCCTGGGCAACCCTTGCTCTTCCGGACTCAGTTGAGGCACCAGCGAACGGAAAATGCCCGCCGCCAAAAGCGCGGCGCACCCGACGAGCACCCAGGGAGCCCCTACCCAATGAGGGCTCAGATACTGCAACCCCGCGCCGCCGCCCAAGGGACCCAAGGCGGCTCCGACCTGGTGGAAAAGCCCCCAAAATCCAAGATACCGCCCCTTCAGCTCGACGGGCGCTAAATTGGCCGCCAGGGTATGCAGGGCCGGGGAGAGCGCTATCTCGCCGAACGTGACGATGGCGACCGCGCAGGCCATCGGGTAGAGGTGGCGCGCCAGCCCCGCCCACAAATATCCCGCCGCATACAGCATGCTTCCGACTCCCAAGGCCGTGGTCAGAGGAAATCGGCCCAACCACAACCCCAGTGGATACTGCAGCAAGACCACCATCGCCCCGTTGAGGGAAAACAGCATGCCCACCTGGCGCTCGTTCAGCCCCGCGTATTGGACCGAGTGAATCGACAGCGACACGACCAGCTGCGCCATCACCGCCGCGATCACCAAGCTCCCCGCGCAAAATCTAAGGAACCGCTTGTCCCGCCTCACCCGCCATAGTGCGCCGAAGTCGATGGCGGAACGCCTGGCCAGGCGAGGGTGATCCCCGAGTCCGATCGTCACGAGCGCCGCGCACAGGCCGCCGGCCAAGGCGCTCATCAAAAAAAGCAGGGCATAGGACCGTTGCGCCAACAACCCCCCGATCGCCGGCCCGATCGCCCAGCCCAGATTCGTCGCGATCCGCAGGAGGCCGTACGCCTGCGCGCGCTCGTGGGAGGGGCAGTGGTCCGCCACCCAACCCCGCGCGGCCGGGGCGAAGCCGTTGGCCCCCAGGCTCGACAAGAAGAGCAACAGGATCAGCCCTCCCAAGGGCCAGCGCCACAGCACCGCCGCCGACATCGCGAGGGCGGCCAAGGTGCGTCCCCACAAGGAATACAACATGACGCGCCGGCGGCCCAGAACGTCCGAGTATTCCCCCCCGATAAGCTGACTGGCCGCCGACAACACCATGATCGCCGACAGGAAGGCCCCCACGAGCGACAACGAGACGCCGCGGTCGCGGTGCAGGTAGAGCGCGAAAAATGGATAGGAGAGGGCCATCCCCCCGTCCACGATCGCCTGGGAGACGCACAGAAGCCAAAGCCCGGAACGGTATTTCAATCTTCGAGGCCCGTCTTCAGCGTCCCGACCTGACGCAAAGGCGTTATGGGAATTTGCTGCGCGCATAAAGAACACGAATCCACGGAGCTGAGCCTGACCGGATACGGCACCAGGGCCCGGACTGGAATCTTGAGCGGGAACGGAGTCAGGGATCGATCCGCGATCGCGGCGACGCCGACCACCTTGGCCCGGTGAGCCCAAGCCAGCGAGACGACCTCGCTGGTCGTCCTCCCCGTGGTCAGCACGTCCTCGACGATCAAGGTGCGTTCTCCGGGCTCCAAGCGGAAATCCCTTTTGAGCACCATCGCTCCCTCCACGCGCTCCACGAAGATGGCCCGGCATTTCTTGACCCGGGCCACTTCCTGGCCGATGATCACCCCGCCCATGCCGGGGGACAAAACGACGTCGATCGCCTGCGGGAATTTCGCGGCCAAGGCCTTGGCTAGTTTCTGGGCGATATGGGGGTATTGAAGGACGACCGCCGTCTGAACGTAGGTCGGACTGTGAAGCCCCGAGGACAACTCGAAATGCCCCTGGATGATCGCTCCATGTTCCTGCAATACGCCGATGATTCCCGCCTTCTCCAACCGACTCATGTGCCACCTCCTTGGGTCGCCCGTCTTTTTTGCAACGCCTCGCGCAGGGAATTTTCGATCGCATCCTCCTCCATCTTGCGGTACTCGAGCCGGAGGTCGGGATGATTCAGGTTGCCTTCCACGAAAAATCCGATCGAAGGGCGGCCCTTTTGGTCCGTCAGATACTCCGGCAGGGAACCTCGGGAACGGTTCAAGCGGGTCAGGATGTGGAGCTGGACCTGTTCCGCGGGGAAGTCCACGATGCCGTCCGCATAAGCCAGCAGGGGGCCGCTGTCCACGTGGAACAAGTCCACGCCGACCACCCCCTGTTTCAGCGTGTACTCTCCGTAAATCCGGTTGAAATCGATGGTCTTCGGGTATGCGGTATTGAGGCTGATGACCGTCATGTTATTGAGCTTATGCATGAAGACAAACGGCAGGAATACCACGCGCAGTATCTTATTTTCCTTTTCCAAAGAGGGGATGTCGAAGACCTTCCCGGGGCCGAACCCGACCCGGATGCTCCCGTTCACTTTGTGAAGTCCCGTGGAAATCCCGCGAAGGTTCCATTTCCCCTCCAGCTTGAATGTCTGGAAATTCGGATAGACCACCTCGCCGACCTCCAGCCGCCCCGAAAGGGCGGGGAAGGTCTTGGGAAAGGAGGTCCGGAATACCCTGGCCCAGGGACCCGTCCTGGGAGGCTCGGATTGAGGGCGTATCTGGGAGACGATTCGCGATACGCTCGCGATCGCCTCGTCGAGCTTCAGACGGTCGGCGGTCCCGTCCAAAACGACGGCGCGCGACGGGTCCAATCCCTGGATTTTCCCCTGGAGTTTGACGCGGGACGCCCCCCAGACGGCCAGGAGATGTTCGATCTCCAAGTCCTTCTGTCGGACCTTCGCCTGGATACCCAGCTCGGAAAACTTCTCCCCGTAGATTTCGACCGCCCCCCTGGAAATCGCCAGGGACAGGTTTTGCATATCGTCGCTTCCCTTCAGCGTCCCATCGATCCCCATCAGCCGATGCCGTTCAAGGAATCTCCCCCAGGCCCCCCGCGTCTGTATGGAAAAATCCCCGATACGCCACAACGCCGCGGGATCCCGCAAATCCCCGTATACGCTAAGCCGGCCCGAGATATCTCCGTCCAAGCCGTGCCGGGAACCGCCCTGCCACAAACCCCCGATGGGCCCCAGGCGCGCCTGAGGAAGCGTCGCCGTTACGCGATACCGGGCGGTGGAGCTCGAAAAATGCATGACCCCCTGCAGTCGGAGACTCAAGGGATTTCCGACCCTTCCCCAAACGCTCAGGCGCGTCTCCGCCGTCGTCTCGGGGGCCAAGTCGATCTTCCAGTCGCTTGCCGGCACGACGACGCCCCAGGAGGCGAGTTGCTGGAATCCAAGCTTCGCCGAGGCCGCGCTCTCGCCCGGCGCCTTCAAGACCGCCGGCAGAAAGCCGGTCCATACCTCCCGGGAAAGCCGCGGGACATGGATGGAGGCCTTGATTCGAGGGGCGGTGAAGTCCTCCAAACGAACGGACGCCGTCGCGGTTTTTCCTCCCGCCTCGCCGCGGAATTTTTCGATCGAGAGGTAGGCGTCTTCCCAATGCATCCGCCCCAAGGACGCCGAGCCGACCCAAGAGGACCGCGTTCGGATCGAAACTCCCTCGAATTCGCTCGAATTCTCGCACGCGCCGCTGAAGGTGAACGGCCGGGAGGAATCGAATCCCTCGACCCAAAAGTTGAACTCGCGAAATTCATGCGCGCGGCGCCGCAGAAGATCCCGGACCGCCACGACGCCGTGATCCACCTCCATCTCGTCGACGGCCAAAGTCACCGGGAGCCGCCCCGGAGCCAGCGGCGAGGCGGCGGTCCCTCCCTCCGGACGGGCCAGGACATCGGCGATGTTCCAACGGCCGTCGGCGCGCCGGACCAGTTCGATGCGCGGGCGAACCAGCCGCAATTCGTTGAGCTCCAAACGCCGGCGGAGCAAGGCGAGCCAGTTGTACTTGGCCAAAACGACCTCGCTCGACAGGAACTCGGCGCCAGGAAAGTCGGGCGACTCCAGCACGCGCAGCCCGCGCACCCGTATTCCCTGGGTCAGGAGGAATCGCACGTCCTGTATCTCGACCGGGCGATGGAACGCCTCCTGCAGCTGGTTGATCAGTATGGGGCGCAGGTTTTCGGGCGTGATAAAAGCCCTGATCATCGCGGCGAACGCCGCCGCGACGGCGACCGCGAGCAGGACCAGAAACGCGCAAAAACGCAGCGCATAACGCAGCAATCGGGCGGCGGTTCTAACGCTACGGCGCATGGTTTCTTTCCGAACAAATTTAAGGCATCAACCATTCCTTGCGCAATGCTCAGTCACGGTTCGATTTTATAATTTTGGCTCGCCCGCAAGGTAAATAAGTTAGATCACGCACCACAGGGCGAACGCCGAGCCCAAGGGGAGCCACAGGTTGTCGTTGAAAGGAAGCGGGAGGAGCTCCAGCAGCGTCGCGGCCGCCGCGCCGGCCCAAGGAGCGCCGCCGCGAAGTCCGGCCGCGAACCCGCAAAGAAGGCATGCCGCGAAGCAGCCCAGGCTTCCCTCGATCGTCTTGAAGCCGATGCCGATGCGCCGGCGCCCGAAGGCCTTCCCCACCAGCGCGGCCGCGAGGTCTCCGAAGACTTGATAGAGCAGCGCCGCTTCCGCCACGTGCGGCCGATCCCCGAACCCGTAGAGCGTCAGCCAGCAACCGAGGGTCGTCCAAAAAATACCGCTGACCTGCCTTGTCTCGTGCTCCCGATGGATGCCCGGGAAGAGGTCGAGGACCCGCCGGTTGAAGGCGGGGCTTCGCAGCCGAGCGGCCTCGATGCAGCTTTCCGCCGCGAACCAGACCCCGATGATCCATAGCGCGGTCGTACGGCCCAGGCTCCAAAAAACCGCCAGAAAGGCCAGTCCAATCAGGTGCACGGCCTTGCGCCGTACTTCCATGCGATAGTCCAACGTCATCGGGAAAACGTCTCCCGGGCGCCGAGAAGTTTCTCCCAGCCCGCCAGGACGACCGCACCCAGCCCTGCCCAGGCCTCACGAGTTATCGCCCACGTCCACCCGGCGAAGCGGGACACCGACACGGCCCCCGGGAACAAGCATTTCATCGCCAGACCCAGGAAGACCGCATTGAAGAGGACGATCAAAACGACCGAAAAAAAGATTCCGCCGGCCTGGTCCAGATCGGGCTGCCGCCTCGCCCACAATACCTCCGCCGTATGGAGGAAATGGAATCCCAATGCCAATCCCATCCCCAACAGAAACGCGTCGTGCGCGACGGCCGCCCAAGGCCCGGCGGGAGGGCTCAACCAAACCAGCAGGCGGTACAGGAACACGACTCCCACCGCGTAGATCGGCACGATGTACGGAGCCAAGGCGATGAAAATGTTGGAGTGGCTCAAGTCGACATGCCCCCCCTTGTCGCGCACGGCAAACCCGAGAACCCTGGCCCCGCTCATCCAGCCCGCCACCGCATGAGCCAATTCATGCCCGAACACATATGCCCGGCCCGCCCTGAACAGGTAAAGCCAAGCGAGCGGATATCCCGCAAAACCGACGAGGAACGGCCAGGTCCTGCGGGCATCCGAGAAGAGCGTTCCCATGAGGCGCAAGGACGCCGCAGCGGCTCCCAGGGCGGTCGGCGCCAGAATAAGGCCGATCAGCCATTTGGTCATGGTTTCCGCTCTGCCGAGCTCCAACCATTTCCGCGCACACCCGCTTTCAGCGGGTACCCGTGCTTGGTCATGGTTTCCGCTCTGCCGCGCGCAAGGTGTTACTC
>JACQPI010000008.1 GCA_016207585.1 Elusimicrobiota bacterium
CCCAGGAGATTTTCCTGGGTGTCGGGCAGAAAGCCCATCTTCGTGATATCCACCTGCACCGACTTGCGGTCGAGTATGCGCATGACGCACGACTCGCCGTAGACCGTCGGCACCATCTCGACGCGGAATTCGATGGGGTTGCCGCCCGCGACGAGCTGGATGCGGCCCGATTGGGGGATGCGCCGCTCCGTGATGTTCATCGAGTTGGTCATGATCTTGATCTTGGCCACGATGGCGTTGCGGTAGGACCACGGCACGTTGAAGGTGCCGGGCCGGAGCATCCCGTCCACGCGGTAGCGCAGGAGGATCTTGGAGGTCTTCCCGGAGGGATCCTCGAAGGGCTCGATATGGATGTCGGAGGCCTTCATCGAAAGGGCGGCCAGGATGATCGCGTTGACGAACTTCTCGACCTCCGGCGCCGAGGCGTCCACGTCGGTGATATCCGCCTTGGGGGCGTCCTTGGTCAGCTCCACGCCCCCCGACTCGGGAGGAAGCTCGGATGCCTTGTCCTGGACCGACTCGACGAGGCGGCTGAGCGCCGCGGCCTCCCCCTTGCCGTAGGCGGTGTCCAACGCCAAGTTGACGTCCTGCGGCAGGGCGAGATAGGGCTTGATCTCCAGGCCGGTGCGCAGGTGGATGTCCTCGCAGGCGAAAAAATCCTTCGGGTCGCTCATCGCGACGAACAGGATCGATTCCTCCTTCGCGAAGGGCACCGCCAGATGCCTGCGGGCGGCCGCCTCCGGGATGATCTGGACGATCTCCCTGTCGAGCTCCATCTGGCTCAGGTCGACCGCCTTGACCTTCCACTCCTCCGAAAGGACCTTGAGCAACTGGGGCTTGGGGATCATCTGCAGGTCGATGAGGGATTGATGGATGGACTTGTTCTGCTTGCGGGAATCCTCCCCGGCCTGCTTGAGCTGTTCCTCGGTCAGGAGCTTGCGGTCCAGGAGTATCTCCTGGACCGTCTTGCGCCTCTGGAGTCCCTTAACGGCCATGGTATTCGGTGAAGACCTCGCGTAAAGTATCGCAAATTTCACCGATCGTGGCACCCGCCTCGACGCCGGCGAGAATCAGCGGGAAAATATTTTCCCGGGGCGACGCGGCCGCCGAGCGCAGCGCCCGGACGGCGCGCTGGACCCGGGGAGCGGACCGGCCGCGGCGGAAGGCCGCCAACCGTCTCTTCTGTTGGGTCTCGATCTTGGGGGATATCTTCAAGGTGGGGCGCGGCGTCCCCTTGCCCTCCGACTGGAAGCAGTTCACGCCGACGATCTTGCGGCGCCCCGTCTCGACCTCCCGCTGGGCGCGGTAAGCCGCTTCCTGGATCTCGGCTTGGGCGATCCCCTGCTCGATGAGAGCCAACATGCCCCCCGCCTCGCGGACCTTCTTGAGGCGGTCCCAGGCGCGCGCCTCGATCTCGTCCGTCAAGGCCTCGACGGCGTAGGCGCCTCCGACCGGATCCACCGCGTCGGGCACGCCGGTCTCGCAGGCCAGGACCTGCTGGGTGCGCAACGCCAACTCGGCCGACTCCTCGGTCGGAAGGGCCAGCGCCTCGTCGTAGGAATTGGTATGCAGCGACTGCGCGCCGCCCAGGGCGGCCGCCATGGCCTGGATGGACACGCGGATCGCGTTGTTGAGCGGCTGCTGGTTCGTCAAGGTCGAGCCGCAGGTCTGCACGTGGAATTTCAGGCCGAGGGTCTTGGGGTCCCGGGCGCCGTATTCCTCCTTCATCACCCGGTGCCACAGCCGCCGCGCCGCGCGGAATTTGGCTATCTCCTCCAGGAAATGGTTGTGGCAGCCGAAGAAGAAAGCCAGGCGCGGACCGAACGTGTCGATCGAGAGCCCCCGTTCGAGAAGCGCGCGGATATACACCTCGGCGTTGCCGAAGGTGAACGCCAGCTCCTGCACGGCGGTCGCCCCCGCCTCCCGGATATGGTAGCCCGAGATCGAGATGGGATGGAAGCCCGCAAACCGCCGGGTCGCGTGCTCGATCGTGTCGACCGCCAGGCGCAGGCTCGGCCCCGGCGGGAAAATATAGGTCCCGCGCGCGAGAAATTCCTTGAGGACGTCGTTTTGAAGCGTCCCGCGCAGCCGCTCCGGCGGGATTTTCCGTTTTTTAGCGACCGCCGCGTAAAACGCCAGGAGGACGGGCGCGGTCGCGTTGATCGTCAGCGAGGTGGAGACCTCCTCCAGGGGGATCGCATCGAAGAGCCGCTCCATGTCGCCCAGAGTCCCGACATGCACCCCCACCCGCCCCACCTCCCCCCTCGCGCGGGGGCTGTCGGCGTCGAGTCCGATCTGGGTCGGCAGGTCGAAGGCGGTCGACAGGCCCGTCTGGCCCTGGGAGAGGAGCCAGCGGAAACGCGCGTTCGTTTCCGAAGCGGTCCCGAACCCCGCGTATTGGCGCATCGTCCAGAGGCGCCGGCGGTACATCGTCTTATGGATGCCCCGGGTGTAGGGCGGCTCGCCCGCGCGGCCCAGCTGCCGCGCCGCGTACGCGCCGTCGCCGGTGTCCGGCCCGCCCGCCGACGGGCCGTAGACCCGCTTGACCTCGATGCCGGAGGAGGTGACGAATTGCGGCGCTTCCTGCGTTTCTACGCTCATCGTTTCAGGTATCCGCGGCTCTCACCGAATTTCCAGCTGATCCCCGGAAGCAATCGCTCCTCTCAAAGCGCCGCCCGCCAGCTCCAGTACCCCATGCGCGCCGAAAACCCATGGAGAGAATCGCCAAGGACTTAGATTCTCCATCACCCTCAGGACCCGCAGCTCCCGGTCCACGAACACCGCGTCGATGGAGAACCGCATGAAGAGCGTGTGGATCATCGCGCACGGGACGATCCACAACGCCTCGCCCGGCTCCATCCCATCGCGCCCCAGGAGCCCCCGCATGCGGGAAAGCGCGGTATCCGCCCTGACCACGCGGGAAGCCACCTCCCTCTGCCGCGTCCGGTTGAACAGGGTCACGTCGAGAGCCCGGGGCGTATTCTAGATAATATTAAAGCTCAAGTGAACGGGCATCCCTGCCCGGATGGCTCAGCGGATCAGCGCGACCTTGCCGGTCGTTTGGCCGCGGTCGGTCTTGACGAAGAAGAGGTACGTCCCCGTCGCGACGGGATTGCCGGCGTCGTTGCGCCCGTCCCAGGAGGTGTTGGCGCCGAGGTCGCGCACGAGCCGCCCGTCCATCGTGTAGATCTTGACGCGCACGCCCGAGCCCGCGAGGCTCGTGGGCACCGAAAGCAGCACGGAGCCGCTCTGCGAGGGACGGAACGGATTCGGCACCGCGATGGATTTCTCCCGGCCCGCGAAATCGGAGAGCGTCCCGCGATTCGAGAGGCGCGCCGCCAAAAAAGCGTTGACCCGGCCGGCCCCCTGCACGGTCGGGTCCTGCCCGACCGACTCCGCCGAGGAGCGCAGGAGGGTCCGTATCTGATCCGGGGCGCGCGCCGGGTCGGCAGCCAGGAGGAGCGCGGAAAGCCCGGCTACGAGCGGCGAGGAAAACGACGTTCCGGTCGCGCCGCCCGTCGTGGCGCCGTTGATGTCGGTCGTGACGATCGCCACGCCCGGAGCGACGACGCCGCCCGTGGACAGCTCGGGCCCCCGCGAGGAGAACGAGGCGACGTTGCCCAGGGAGTCGGTCGCCCCTACGGGGATCACCCCCTGGCAATTGCCCGGCGAGTTCACCGAGGAGCCGTCGTTTCCGGCCGCGGCCACGACGACTGCGTTCCCGGCCGCGGCGCCGGTCGCCAGGGAAACCGCCGCCTGCACGGACGCGGGGCAGGGGCCCGGCCCTCCGATGCTCATATTGATCACGATCCGGCCCGCCATGACGGAGGCCGGCAAGGTCGTCGCGGCGTAAGTCAGGGCGTTGATGATTTGCACATCGCCGGTCTCGCAGGTGCCGGGCAGGTCGTCGGAGCAGTCCGGGGTGCAGCCCGAGTCCGGGAAGACCTTGAGCGAGATGAGCCGAGCGCCCCAGGAGACCCCCGCGACCCCGGTCCCGTTGTCGGTGGCCGCGGCGGCGATCCCGGAGACCCGCGTGGCGTGGTTGCATGCCGCGGTGGGCGGCTCGTCGGGGACGCAGGCCCCGCCGCTGCAATCCTGGCTCGTCCCGATGAGTTTGGATGCGAGATCGGGGTGATCCCCCTCGATCCCGGCGTCGATGACCGCGATCGTGACGCGCGTCGAGAGCCCGGTCTCGAACTCCCAGCCGCCGAAGGCGTCGATCTGGCTCAGGTGGTACTGGTTCGAGACCTGCGGGTCGTTGGGGGCCTTGAGGGGGCGGTAGATCCGGTTGGGCTCGGCCGAGACGCCCGGCAAGCCCCGAAGGGTCTCGAGCCCGGACTTGACCGAGACCCCGCCCGGCAAGGCGACGTGAGTCCACCCGACCGACGGCAGCTCGGACAGGACGCGCGCTCCCGCCGCCGACAGCACGACCCTTCGCTGCGCGGTCGACACGGAGGCGTCGAAGCGCACCAGCGCCTCGCCCTGAGCCACTTCCACCGGCCGGCCGTCGGAGAGCAGTCCGTAGAGCTTCTCGATCTGGCGGGCGTGCGCCTGAGAGCCGAACAAGGCGCTCCAGCAAAAAATGACGATCCAGAGAACGGTTTTAGCCTGGACTATGGCCGGCCATAGTCGGTATAGCCGATGGGGATACATTCCGTTCCCGCGGACCATCAGCGGGCGGGAACCGAGGAGGCCGGCTGGTTTTCGCGTCGGACGATGTCCAGTAGATCCAGGATATCCTCGAGCTCGTAGTCGGCCCCGGACTCCTTGGTGTCGAAGGTGTTGCCGTACTTGGCCCAGGCGGTCTTGATCTCGAGCTTCTTGGCGCCGGCGATGTCGCGGTCGGCCCAGTCGCCCACCATGAGGGTCTCCGCGGGCCGCGTCTCCAAGAGCTCCAGCGCCTTTTGGAACGGCTGGGGGGCGGGCTTGGTCACGCCGAAATCGGCCGAGGTGATGACATGGTCGAAATAGTGGTGAAGGCCCAGCTCCACGATCCGCAGCCACACCTCCAGCTTCGGCGCGTCCGAGATCGCGGCGCAGCGGATGCCCATCTTCATGAGCTCGACGAAGGTCATGCCGACGTGCGGGTAGGGCGTCATCGTCCCGATCTTGGCCCGGCGGTAGCCGATGATCCCCGCCGCGAGGATGCGGTAGTCGATATGCCCCAACTCCTGGTGGAGTATCTTGTCGAAGATCTTTTGGTCCTCGACGCCCTCCTTCCAGTACATATCGAAAATGCGCTCGACCATCGTCGTCTTGTCCACCTTCAGGCCCGCGCCGATCATCGCCTCGACCGCGGAATCGACGGCACTGCGTTTCATGCGCATGAAGTCGATAAGGGTGTTGTCGATGTCAAACAAGACGGCGCGAATCATCGTCTATCCTCACTGCGAGACACGGCGGACCCAGTCTTCCCGAACCATCTCGATCGCCTCCAAAAGCTCCCTTTGCGCCCGGCGCTCCTTCGCCCCGCGCATCTTCGCGGCCCGCACGGTCTTCGCCTTGCCTTGGTAGAACCGGTTGATCCGGGGAATGCATTTCCTGTCGCAATCCTCGAAGAAACCTTCCTCCTTCCTCCCCTGCGCGTAAGCGACGTCCTGGAAGATAGGATCCTCCGCGCCCTCCAGCGCCAAGGCTCGAATGATCCAATCGGGATGCTGGAGCAAAACCCGGACTCCGAGGATATTCTCGATGTCGTCGGCGGTCGAGCCCTCCGAGCACCGCATGCGGATCTTCAAAAGGGCCTGCGTCCCGAGCTCCGAGGGACGGTTTTCCAACTCCCCGATGAGGTCCTCCAGGATGTCGGGAGGCAGCATATTGCCGTTGCAGGCCTCATCAACGGTCTTGAGTCCCTCCGGGGAGGGGTTCCGGGCGAACAAAAGAACGGGATGATGCGGTTCCGGCTCCGCCTCGGGCGCCTCTTCCTGCGCCCAAATTCCAGGGCCGGTCAGCACGCACGCCAAAAGGAAAAAAAGAAAAACAGGCGAATTCTTCATACCCGCTCGACGTACTCTCCCGTACGAGTATCGACGCGCACCTGATTCCCCTCGTTGATGAAGAGCGGAACGTTGATCTCGATGCCGGTCTCCAAAGTCGCCGGCTTGGTCATGTTGCTGACCGAGTCGCCCCGTATGCCGGGCACGGTGCTCGAAACCTTCATGACGACCGAGGCGGGGAGGTCGATGCCGAAAAGGCGCCCCCCGACGTAGACGCCCAGCACCGTCATGTCTTCCGTCAAGAATCTCGCCTGCCCGCCCATTTTTTTCTTAGAAAAGCTCATCTGCTCGTACGTCTCGGCGTCCATGAAGACCGCGTTGTCCCCCTCGTCGTAGAGGTAGGTTTTCTCCCGCTTGGTCACGTCGATCTGCTTGAATTTTTCTCCGCTCGGATAGGATCTCTCCAAGACCGCCCCCGTGTCGAGGTTGCGGACCTTGGCGCGCACCACCGCCTTGGACTGGGACATTCGGTGGTGCTGGTACTTGATGAGCTCGAGGATTTGCCCGCTGTCCTCGAAAACGAGCCCTTCGTGAAAGTCGCTCGTGCTGATCATAAGTTCTCGGCTCTCCTGGAAAACTACGCGTTTCGTCGCCCGGTCAATTCAACGGCCAAATATCCCGGCCGCTCCGGTACATGATATACAATCCGATGGCCAGGCTGACAGCCCCGGAACCGGATACGAGCCACCGCTCGGCGCGCCACCGGGCGAGCGCCCGGAGCATCCCCCATTCCATCAGGGCCGAGAGCGCCACCATCCCGACCAAAGTCCCGAGTCCAAAAACCGCCAAGTAGGCCAGCCCCGCCCGCGGCTCCGGGATCGCGGCCGGCACCATCAAGGCGATCGCGCTCGACCCGGCGAGCCCGTGGACGACGCCCACCGAAAACGACCTCAGCCCCAAGCGCCCGTCGATTCGGGTCCGCAGCGCCTCCAACGCGGGGCTATGCGCATGGGGGTGGACGTGCGCCGCTTCGCCGCCATGGGAACCGTCCCCCCCGACATGATGCCGGTGTCGAGGATCCCCATGGGCATGCTCGTGCGAGTGCTCCCGAGCGCCTCCGGCTCCCGCCAAGAAACTTCGAAGGTTCGCGACGCCCAACGCGACAAGCATCATCCCGACGACCAGTTCCAGGCCCGACTCCAGTGTCGGAGGAACCGTCCATTTGAGGAGGATCACCGGCGCGCCGGCGATAAAGACGGTCGCCGTGTGGCCCAGGCCCCAGCACGCCCCCAGGAGCCACGAGGAGCCGAACCTCCGGCCGCGCGACACGAACGTCGAGACCGCGACGATATGGTCCGGGTCCATCGCGTGCCGCAGCCCCAGGACGAATCCGAGCGTGACGGCCAGTCCGAGCGAGGTCATTTTTACGTCTGAGAGTGTAGCATTTAATCCCGCATAGCCGAGATATCACCATGATTCCAACGCATATTGCGCTATTTCTTAAGGTAGCGTATTGAGGCCGGACACATTCTGTTACCTCCTCGAGTAGCGTCGTCGGCGCGGGATCAATCCTAGGTCCGCCAGATCATGAGTCCGCCGCCACAATTTTTCAGCACTCAGGTGAGCAAGGGGCAAGACAAGCAACTCGCAACCGAATCCCATGAACAATCGACGAAGCGTGTTGAGCCGCACATCCTGCCCGTTTTCGATCTTGGCCACCTTGGAATGGGGCAGTCCGGCCAGAAGCGCCAGCTGCCGCTGCGTCATGTCGAAACGTCGTCTGAGCGCTCGCGACACCCGACCGATGGAAAGCGATCGCCATTCGGGCGGCAACGTTCGGGCTTGGCGCAAGGCTAGTTCAATGGGGTCCGGGGGCAATGACTTAAGCAGGCGGCCGAGTTTCGCCACGGCCTGAATATCCTTGGAATGATCCATAATAGAGTATACGGACCAGGGCCGAAAAAGTTCCGCCTATTTTAACCGGAATCGGGCGAGACACCACAAGAACACTCCACCCTCCGTCGATTTCCGATTTTGTAGAATGACGCTTCATGGTAACGATGGTTGCCGACCGTCTCGACCGATGGATATCCCGAAAACGAGCGGTCATCTGGATATTTGCATCAGGAATTCTGGTTGGGATATTCCTATGCTACTGCGCGCTTCGCTCCCCCGAAGCGATCGATTACTGGCGGGCCCGCGCGCCCCTTCGCGAACTGGCGAGAGAAGCGCGCCGCCACCGACTCGGATACGAAGATGTCGTGAAAAATCCGGGCGCCGCGACGGGACAGCCCGTCCGGTGGTTTCTCACGCATCCGGCGCGCGACCAATGGTTCTACAAAGGGAACGCCGGCATGCCGGTCCTATGGGATGGCGCGCCTCCCGATATGGTTGAGACGGGCCAGAGCGGCATGTCTCACGGAGAGACGGTCGTCGCGATCGTGGCGGGCGCAACGCCCCAAGGGGTGCTCCTTCGCGGCTATTCCAACTCTTATCGGCAAACGGTGGCATACGACTCGACCCTGGCTCGCTGACCTATCAATGCCGACGCCTCCCCCGCTTTCCCCGCATCCCGAGACCACGCGCCGGATCGTCCTGCTATGGATCGGACGCCTGGGAGACCTGCTCGTCACGACACCTCTCCTCGGGGCCTTGCGGGCGCGATTTCCTCAGGCGCGCATCGCCCTGGTAGTCGGGTCGAAGGGACGCGAAGCGGCCGAGTTGATCCAAAGCGTGGACGATATCTGGACCCTCGGCGCGGCGTGCGACCTCATGGCCCACGGGCGATTGCTGCGCAATCTCCGGGTGGAGCCCGCCGACCTCCTCATCGACCTCAATTCCGCCTATTCCAAGACCTCCGCGTTTTTGGCCAGGTTGGCCCGAGCCCGAGTCAAGCTGGCCTTTGATACCGGGCGCGGGATCCGAGCTCACACTCATCTATTGCCCGCCGCCGGCGAGCGCGAACCGATGGCCGAGCGCTACGCCCGCATGGCCCGCGCGTTGGGGGCGGAGATCAAGGACTCGACGCCCCGCGTGAATATCCGAGGCCAAGACTTGGAGCTCGCCCGAGATCTCCTGCGCAGATTGGCCGCCCCCGCGAGGAATCCGGTCGGGACGGCTCGTGCGCGGGAGCGCTGGCTGGCGATCCATCCAGGCAACTTCAAAAAATTCGACAACCGCTGGCCCGAGGCCAACTTCATCGAGCTGACCGATCGGCTGGCCGCAGCGACGGACTCGGCCCGCGAACCGGGCTTCCCCGGCTGGCGAATCGTCTACTTGGCGGGTCC
>JACQPI010000045.1 GCA_016207585.1 Elusimicrobiota bacterium
GCATCTTCTCCGTGCGCGCGCGCGCGACCGCTTCGGGCGCGAACGCGGCGTCTACATGCACGACGCGGATTCCCGCGCGATAGAGAGTCAGCAGTTGCCGCTCTAAAATCGTGAGCCCCGCCGCGGTGAACTCCCGAAGTGGAGCGTGTGGCCAGGTCAAAGTCGCCTCCCGGATCATCCGGCGGTCCTCTCTTGGGCGGCCGCGGCGGAGTTTGCCGGCGGGCGCAGCCGGCCGGCCGGGGCGCGGGAGGACTTGGCGTAGAGGACCGGGGCCGGGAGCGGCAGGGTGATCCGTTTCCCGCCGGATCGATGCGACTCGTAGGCGTGGATCAGCATATTCAGGCAGGCCTCCGCTTCCTGGAGGTTTTGATGGTTTTTTTCGGGGCGCCTGATTTCGTCGCGAAACGTGTCAAGCATGGTCTGGAACCATTGCGGATGGGCCGAGCTCTCGGACAGTTTTTCGCGAAAATCGATTTGGGTCGTCGCTCCATCGTTGGCGGCATGAACTAGGAGGTTGTCCCGCAATTCCAGGGTGCCAGCGCTTCCATGGAGGACGCCCCAGTTGGAGCGGCGGTGGGCGCGCCACGTGAGGTACAGCAGGGCGGTCGCCCGGGGGTACTGGACGATGCACAGGGCCTCTTCCTCCACTCCGGTCGATTCCGGGAGGATCAGATGCGCCGAGATGGTCTTCGCCGGGCCCTCCATCAACGCCTGCAGAAGATAGAAATTGTGCCAGCCGTGGTCGATGAGAATACCCCCCCCGGAAACGATGGGGTCCAGACGCCACGTCGGGCCGCCCGCGTCCGAGGCCGGCGCGCGCCGCAACGTGTGGAATTCGGCGTGGCGGACGGCGCCGATCGCCCCGGCGCGCGCCATCTCCGCCGCTTTGAGGAAAATGGGGGCGTATTTCCAATTATGGACGCAGAAGACGACGCGGTTTTCGGACAGGCACAACGCGCGGATGCTGTCGAAATTTTTAGGATGCAGCGCCAGCGGCTTCTCGCACAGCACGTGACAGCGGTGCTGGAGGCTTAGGGTGATATGCCGCGCGTGCAGGGCCGGGGGGGTCGCGATATCCACGAAATCGAGGCCCGTTTCTTTCTGGAACAGTTGTTCGATGGAGGCGTAGCAGCGCGCGCCGGGCAGCGCGGCGCGCGCGAGCTCCAGGCGCTCGGGATGTTCGTCGACGATCGCCTCGATGATGAAATCGGGCGCGCGCTTATAGGCCGGCACGTGGGCTTTTTCCGCCGTCTGGCCGAATCCGACAAGGGCTCCCTTTAGCTTGGTCATGACTTAGAGGCCGAAACGCTTCTGGATCGCCGCGAAGGACTCCTCCAGGATATCCGCGCCTCGGTCGCTGAGTTCGTCGGGGATGTTGAGCGGCGGGTTGATGCGGATCGCATGGGAGTACGACAGCGCGAGCAGGCCGCGCCGCAACGCCTCGGCGAAAAGAGCCCGGCAGATTTCCTTGGAAAGAGGCTCTTGGGAGCGGCGATCCGTCACCAGCTCCACCCCGATCATGAGGCCTCGGCCGCGGACGTCGCCGATGAAATCGAAGCGCCTTTGCATCTCCCGCAGGCGCCGCAGGAGGCGTCCGCCGGCCGCGCGGGAGCGTTCCACGAGGCCTTCCGCGCGGAGGATGTCCAACGTAGCGGCCGCGGCGGCGCAGGCGAGCGGGTTGCCTCCGTAACTGGAGGAGGAGCCGCTGGGTTTGGCGAATGGGAGGCTTTGGGCGATGTCGGCCGTGGTGACGACCCCGCTGATCGGAAATCCTCCGGCCATTCCCTTGCCGATAGTCAGGATGTCGGGGAGAGCGGTCTCGTGCTGGCAGCCGAACCAGCGTCCCGTGCGCCCGAAACCGGTGATCATCTCGTCCGATATCCACAGGGCGCCGAATTCGTCGGCGATTTCCCGCAGGCCCCGCAAGAAGCCGTCGGGAGGCAGCACGTTCCCGGAGGTGCCCTGGATCGGTTCGGCGATGATCGCCGCGACCGAGCCGGTGGTCTCCAGGCGGATCATGCTGCGCAGGAAATCCAGGCAGTGTCCCGCGCAGTCGTGCGGCTTGCGTTCGCCGAAGGGGCATCGGTACGCGTTGGGGTAGGGGCTAAGATACAGCCCGGGCATCAGGGGGCCGAGGCCCCATTTGAAGTCGCTTCCCAGGGCTCCCAGGACGCCGCCGGTTTTCCCGTGGAAGCCGCCCCAGAAACCGACGATCTCGAACTTCTTGGTCCTGCTCTTGGCGAGGCGGATCGCGGCTTCCACCGCCTCGGCCCCGCTGGAATACAGTTGAACGCGGTCGAGCTCGCCCGGCGTGATCGTCGCGAGGGTGCGGGCGAAATGAAGGCGCGCGCGGGTCGTGAAACTGCCGACGGAGATGCGGGCCAGCTGCTCGGAAAGCCGCCGGACGTAATCGGGGTGGGCATGCCCGATGGAGGCCACGCCGATCCCGGCCGAGAAATCTATGTATTCGCGGCCGTCCTCGTCGACCAGGATGGATCCGCGTCCGCGGTCCAGGGCGATGCGCGAGAAGAGGGCGATGCTTTGGAGCCCCGGAATCAAGAAGCGCTGCTCCTCGTCGAAGAGAGCCAGGGACCTGGGCCCGGTCGGAAAGTCCTGGAAGCCGCGTCGGCGTGTACGGAGCGTCGTCATATCATGCCTTGGAAAGGGTCTCGGCGGCCTCCAGGCGTTGCGCGGCATGGCGCGCGATTTCCAGAGCGGCCTCGTCTTGGACGCGGGCGAAGCTCGGCCATGAGTTCAGATCGATCAGAATGAGCGCGTTCTCCGGCGTGACGATCGCGTCGCCGCCGAAAATTTCCAGGCCGAGGATCCGGGCTCCTTTGCCGGCGATCGCGGCCAGCTCGTCGGGCCAGAAAGGAAAGCGCCGCGCGCGGGCGGGGTCGTGGTAGAACCAGCGGAACCAGCGGCCCGGCCCCACGCCGTAAAACTTGATCAGGTCTCCCGGAAGGTGGGGTTGGACGGCGTAGTGCGTAATTTCACGCGAGGCGAAATCCGCCAGTATCCCGCTTAAGCCGTCCCAGTGTTTCAGGAGGACCACGTCGTGATCGCAGGTGTTGTGCACGTCGCCCCGCTTGATCCACCAGCCTTGGGAGGCGCCGAAGGGCGGCGGGGGGCGGATGCCGTCCTGGACGCGTCGGATCTCGCAGGGAGGGGCGTTGGCGGGGATTGCGGACGCGAGCAGAGGGATCATCCGCGTCCTGTAGCAGTTGAGGACGGCTCGAGGCATATTGAGGCAGGTGGGGTCGGGCCGCTCGGCCCAAGCTTCCAGCCGTTTGAGCCTCGCATAGGTCTCGCACATGGGGAGGATGAAATCCCACTCCGAGAGATCCTCCCGGTCGAACCCCTCGGGGGTGGTCAGGCTCATCTCGAAGCCGGGGCGCCGCAAGGATGCGGCCACGGCTTCCAACACCCTGGCGTCGTCGACCTCCCGGTTGGGGGAATTCTGCGTTTCTCGGAAGACTCCCAGGCAGCGCTTCATGCCGGGAGGGCCGTCTCGAACAAAGCGACCGCGGCATCGCTTAGGAACCGCTCGGCCGTCGCGACATCCTCGGGCCGGTCGACATCAACGGTCTTGCCCAGCGCGACGCCCAATATCCGGCGGCCTTCGCGCGCGCGGGAGATCCAGAATTCGCGCAGGCTGGCGTGAGCGGTCGCGGATGGAAATGCAGCCGTCGCGCGCGCGCGCAAGGCGTAGAGCCCGCACGTGACCCACCGGCGTTGCGCCGCCTCGCGCCCCAGCGCGGTCACGAAATTCGAAGCGTTTACGTCCGCCCAAAGCGGTTTTTCGTCCTCCACGAAACGCGTCAAGGCGAGCGCGGCAAAGAGGTCCGGATCCTTCATCCGGGCTCGTCGGCAGAAGGCGGCGAAATGGGCGAGATCGCCGGGACTCATCAAGCAGTCCGCGGTGCTGATCCAGAACGCCTCGGAGCGTTGCGCCAGGGCGAGTCCGACCCGGCGGAAGCTTTCCCAGGACGAAGCGGTGTCTTGCGTCAGGAAGTCCCATGGGAGGTTTGGAAACGCTTCGAGAAGATAGTCGCGTGTCGGAGCCCCGGAGGAGTTGAGAAGGCAGGTGATCCGTCGCGCGCCCGCGCGCAACAGGGAGGAGACGACCCAGTAGATCAAGGGGCGACCCGAGACCGGCACGAGGGCTTTGGGCAGTTCCGGATAGGCCCGACGCAGGCGCTCGCCGTTTCCCGCGCAGATGATGCCGGCGTGCAGCTCTTCTGTTCTCATGGGATCAGGCAGCCGGCGTCTCGGAGGCGGCGGCGAGAAGGTCCGGAAGGGAGTCCAACGACGCCAGAACGCGGCCGGAGGGGCAACAGCCGGCGGCGCGCGCGCCGCCGCGCAGCCACGCGTGAGGCATCCCCACCCGCTCGGCCCCCCGCATATCGCGCTCTAGGGAGTCCCCGACCATCCAGGTATTTTCGGGAGGCGTTCCCAGGGCTTCCAGGGCGCGCCGGAATATCGCGGGCTCGGGCTTGATGCATCCGACGGCCGTGGAATCGACCACGACCCGGAAATAATGCTCCAAATCCTCTCCGCGCAGCACGGCCGCCAGGTTGCCGTAGAAATTCGATACGATGCCCAGGGGCAACTCCCGGTGAAGCCGATCGAGAACGGGGCGGCAACGCCCGAAATGCGTCCTGCTCTCAGCCAGAAAATCGGAGACGATCCGTTCCGACAGGTCTAAGCGTTCCGGGGCAATAAACGTCAGGACATCGCGGGTCTGATGGCGGAGGGTCTCCTCCAGCGCGGCTGCGTCCAAGCGATGGCGACGCGCCAGAGTGTCATCGGAGAGGTAAAAAACCTTGGCGAACGATTCTCGGGTGGCCTGGAGGCCGTATCTTAGATAGATCGGGTAGAATCGCTCCAGCCAGGAAGTTCCGTTGGAATCCAGCGTCCCTCCGAAATCGAAGAGGACCGCCGCGGCCGGCATCTTGATATTTTACTAAATTTGATCGGCGATCTTGTATAATACGCCCGGTTATTTACAGGTTATTTATTGGGTTATTTATTGGGTATTGACAAAACCGGCATTGCCTGTTATAACC
>JACQPI010000043.1 GCA_016207585.1 Elusimicrobiota bacterium
CAACCAGGCGGCGTCCCCGTTCGTTTAGAGCCGGAAGAAGTGATGCAAATTTCTTCTTTAGGGGTTCCACTCGTTAAGTCTATCAATTCCATAAACATGTGTCAGTTATTATTTAACAGTTACTAAGTGACCGCGAGCTTGAGCGGGGTCAACTGAGCTTTGCCGATCTTGGCGTTAAGATCGTAACCTTGATCGAGAAGAGCCAGCACGGCAGGAGCCTGCCCGCTTTTAACGGCACGTACCATTGGGGAGGCACAGCCGGACGTTAAGAATACGAGCGACAGAAACGTGGAGAGCGATCTCATCAACGCAGTATACTTTTAAACAGGCACGCTTCGGGCGGCGTAGATGGAGAAAGAAGGATGCCGGCTCCGCGGACTTCACGGACTTCCCTCCTAAAATAGAGATCGGGATGCGCCTAAGGAGGTCGGCGAAGAGCTCCTGGGACCTCGCCACGCTTTTGCGCACCGCACCGGCAAAACTCCGTGCCGGGGCGGACCCGCCCCGGCACGGTCATCGTCACGACTCAGAACATGAACTGCAGTTCCAGCGTCAAGTCCTGGTTGATGGTATCCTTCTTCTTCCCGGCTGTCGGATTCGCGGGGAGCGTATTTCCCCGGGTCAGATAGCGGGAGTATTCGAGGACGAAGCGCCCGTGATCGAAGGGCTTGTAGTGCACTCCGAAGGCCGGTCCGAATTTCTCATTGTCAGGCAGGGCCGTGTCCTTGTCGAAGTACTCCCATTTCACGTATGGGGCGATGTCCCCGTCCTTGAAGTGGGCCTGAGCCTCCACATAGTAGGTCAGCGAGTGATGGTTCTTTTCTTGGGTCTCCGCCGTTGGGGTGAAGCGATTGTTGCCCCACAGCAAGGAGCCGACGAGCGCGCCGCCCACCGGGCCGGGCTTGAACGTATAGTTGCCCAGCAGGCCGTACTGGTAGAACCTGTCGCCGCCCTGCGCCTTGGCCAGCCAGTGCAGTGGATAGTAGCCCTTGTAGAAATAGGCGCCTATCATGCTGCCGTTGGAGTCGAAGCTGTAATCCAAGGTCGTGAAGACGTCCTTGTGATGGTCCGTATCCAACTCCACCGCGTTCTCATTTTTGCCCGTGCCGTTGACGATGCCCAGTTCCAGGAAGAAGTCCTTGTAGCCGGAGCCCAAGGCCCAGCCGTATTGCCTGTTGTAGGTCCGGTACGGGTTGTCCCCTAGCGTGGACATGAACGGAACCGGCCGGCTATACTCCAGCCTGGCGCCGCCGCCGTGCAGATGGACCAGTGAGGACATGATCCGCCCCATGCGGGCGCTCACGAAGGCATCGTCGTTGAAGTAGTGGTGATACTGCAGGTACATCTCCGCCAGCTTGCTGCGCGCCCAGTTCCCCTCCAGGGAATTCTGTTCGTCGGCGAGTTTCGTCGGACTTTCGCTGGTAGCCTCGTTTTCATGCAGATACATCTCGCCGAAGTAGGAGAAGCCTTTGTCCAGCGGGCCTCCCGTGTAGATGCTGAACGCATGGGCCTGGAAGCCGTTGCCCGTCTTGATGACGTCCGCCTTCTCCTGCTCCGCCACCTTAGAGTATTTCGCCGTTGAGCGCAGCTTGCCCGTAACGGCCAGATAGTCGGTCAGCCGCGCATCCTTCATTTCGACGTTGCCCGGCATCTTGTGGCCGCCGCGCAGGAACTTTTGCCCGGCTCCGGTGAGCTTGTAGCCTGTCGTATGGCAGACCGTGCAGCTCACCCCATACTTGCGAGCCCAGGCCGTGATAGCCTCCGCCTCCGCTACGCCCGTGGGTCGTACCGGGCACAAGTGCCGCATACTGTGGATGATGGGCGTCAACACCCACGCCGCCGCCAGGACCACCAGGGTCCCGATCAGGAGCTTTGCTTTTTTCATTGTATTTTCTCCTCGTTAAGAGACGTTTGACGATATGTTAAGTAACATATCGTGGCGAATTGCAGCAATGAAAAAAGGCAACCGAACGCTTGCTTTTTATCAAGCAAAAATCGCGGGCTCAAGCCAATAGATTGTGCGGACATGAAACCTCGCGGAGATGCTTCTCGTCTTTAATGCGCACGCGACGATCCTGGACGGCGATCCACCCCGTTGAGCAAAGCTCGGCCAGGGACCGGCTGATAACCTCGGGCGTCGTCCCGATGATTTGCGCGAGCTCCGTCCGCGTCTCCTGTAAGACGAATTCACTTTTTCCAGCGGAAGCGTTGGAGAGCTTTCGGCAAGTCGCCAATAAATACCCCGCAATTCGCGATTTAACCATGCAGGCCGCGAGGCAGTGCATGCGTTCTTCCGCGCCCCCCAATTTTTGCGCGAAGCTCTGGATCAAAAGGCGAAGCATCTCGTGGTCCTGGCCGAAGGTATCCCAGAAATGACGCGTCTCCAGGAAGCAGATTCGAGATTCCTCCATGGTCGTGCCCGTGCATGCGTAGGGTTTCTCGGCGAAAAACGCCCTATCTCCCAGAAGATCGGGGGCGTTCACGATGCGCACGATCTGGCTCCGTCCGCCGCTATCCTCTTTTGTGATTTTCACGCGGCCGCTGCAGATGAAGTAGAGACCTTGGGGACGATTCCCCTGGTAAAACAGGATATTTTCTCGATGGTAGGCATGGAGCGTTGCCAACTGCCGGAAACGGCGCAGAGTTTTTTCAACGGCGTGATGAAACAAGGGAAGGTTTCGAGCCGGGCAGGAGCTCGGCTCGGCGCATGAACCCTTCTCTACCTTCAGAGGGGTCCGGGCGGGGGATCTTTTTCGACGGACGCAAGCCGGGCTTGGCATAGTTCCGTTGCAAAATAGACGGATGTCGACGAACTTACTTAGGCAACAAATCGGCCAAGCTGGGGTTACCGCGACGTGGCTACCGCTGCTTCCTGATTTCGTTTCGCACCGCGTTGACGGTGCGGCGCGAGATGCGGATGCCGCGCTCCAGCGCCAGGCGCTCGGCGAGCTGCGAGTCCGATTCGGAGGTTCCCTGCTCCAGCCAGCGCGCCAGCACCTCCCGCACGACGCGGCGCTGGCCCGGCAGGAGGGCGCTCAGCGGCGCTTCCTTCCCCCAGGGCAGCACGATGGAACGATGCGAGATGGCTCGGCTGACGGTGCTGGGCGCCAGCTGCAGGCGGTGGGCCAGCATGCGCAGGCTGATGGGGCGCAGGTCGAGCGGGCTGCGGCTCTGGAGGTGCTGCGCCTGGAGCTGGGTGATAGATTCCATCACCCGGAACAGGGTGTTTTGCCTCAGGTTGATCGTCTCGATCCGCTTGATGAGGTGGCGCAGCCTCTTGCGCTCGGCGCCGCTCAGGCGGTCCCCGTGCTTCCACTCCTCCAGGGTGTCGTAGCGGATTTGGTATAAACCCCGCGCCCAGTAGGGAGAGAAGAACTCGAAGCGAGGCTGGCCCTCGGAGAGCTGGATGCGCGCCAGGCAGGAAAACGAGCGCTTCATGTTAGGGTCCCGCTCGGGAAGGTAGAATTCCGTCTCCGCGCCGATGTCGAGGAGGAGCTCGTGGATCGCCTGGACATCCTCCAATTTAAGCCCCGTCCGCCGGGCGATCTCCTCGAGCGGGACCGCTTCCTCCGCGTGCACGAAGTAGCGCTCGAAGTCGGGACGGCCCATCTTGCGGATCAGGGGCAGCAGGTGGGCTTGCTTGTCGAGTTTTTCTTCTACATGGACCCTATCGCCCTTGGCGAGGATCTGCTCGTTGATCTCATAAAAACCGGAGGTGAGCGTCCCACGCGGCCAGCGCTGCCGCAGGATCGCGCCGGGCGCCGAGCTCGACCCGAACGCCAATTTCTTGAAAAGGGGGTCTTTTTCCAGCTTCTGTATCTCGAGGCTGAACTCGCTTTCCGGCATCTCGATCCAATCGGCCATCCTCAGGCGGCCCAGGATCGCAAGCCGCTGCTCGGTCCGGAGCTTCATCCCTAAACGCTGTTTCATGCCGCGCGACTCCCCTGGACTGCGTTGCTTACCATCGACCGATCAGCTAAAATACAGTTGGCAGAATTGTTCCGAAGCAGATAGTAGCAATATTTCGGCCAGATGTGTTTAAAGGCCCATGTTGCTCCACTATGGAACGTATTCTGCCGGCAAAACTGGCAACCCTGATGGAGTGCACCCGAACCCTTTTGGATTGCGCCGCGGATATGATTTGGATCGGGGACGCCCAGAGCGGCGTGTTTTACGAGGTGAACAAGGCCGTCGCGCGGTGTTTGGGCTACCGCCGGGAAGATATGCTGGGAAAGCCCGCCTTTGATTTTTATTTCAGCGAGAGCGATCGTGACGCCGGCCGGGCGTTTTCGAAGGCCGTTGTGCGGAAAGGCTCGGCTTATCTCAACACGACCCTGCGGGCGCGTTCGGGCCAGCCGCTTCCCGTGGAACTCCGCGGCTCGTTCCTGGAGTATGAGGGCAAAAAGTCCCTTCTCGTCATCGCGCGCGACATGATGGGGGAGACCCAGTCCCGGCGCAAGGCTTTTTCCTTATATGAGGCGTTCCGGCACTCCAACGACGCGGTGTTTTACACGGATCGAAACGGGATCATCCTGGATGTCAACGCGGCTTTCACGCGGACTTACGGCTACGCGGCCGAGGAGGCGGTGGGGCGGACCCCGCGGATACTGCGCTCCCGGCACTCCACCGACGACATGTACCGCCGCATGTGGGAGAGCATCCTCGACCCGGCCAAGAACTACTGGCGCGGCGAGCTCATCAACAGGACCAAGGACGGCCGCGAAATTCCGGTCATATTGACGATCACCGCGGTTCGAGACGATTCCGGGACGGTCTTGGGCTACGTCTCCAACGCGATCGACATATCCGAGCAGGTGACGCTTCGCTCCCGCGTGGCGCAATCCGAGGCGCTGGCCAACTTGGGGGAGATGGCCGCGGTCGTCGCCCACGAGATCCGCAACCCCCTCGGCTCGATCGTCATGGCCGCCAAGCAGCTGGCGTCGGACAGCTTGGCATCCGAGGACCGGGAGGCGGTGCGCAAGGTGCTCAAGGACGAGGGCACGCGCCTCAACGAGGTGTTGACGAACTTCCTGTCGTACGCGCGCCCCCGCGAGCTCAAGCTCAGCCGCAGCAGCCTCAACGACATCGTCTCCGAGGTGACCCAGATGGTCCACTCGAATCCGGACCTTCTCGGCAAGATTCGGGTCCAGCTGAAGCTGGCCCGAAAGCTCGAATCCTTTCCGATGGACGCGGACCAGATCCGCCAGGTCGTCTGGAACGTGGTCCTCAACGCGGTCCAGGCGATGGAGGGGCGCGGCGTCTTGGCGATCGAGACGGAATACGCCGGGGGCCGCGCCTGCGTGCGCATCCTCGACTCGGGCCCCGGAATCCCCGACGGCCATCTGCGCGACATCTTCAAGCCGTTCCACACGACCAAACGGCAGGGCACGGGGCTGGGGCTGGCGATCGCGGACCGCATCATCAAGGCCCACGGGGGAATGGTCGACGTGAAGACCCGCGCCGGGGAGGGCGCCGCCTTCACGATCTCTTTGCCGGCGGTGCAGGACTGAAATTCATGCAGAAAACGCGCCTTTTGCTTGTGGAGGACGATCAATCGTTGGCGACCCTGATGGGCTTGGAGCTCAAGCGGATGGGCTATGAGCTCCAGAGCCTGCGCTCCGGGGAGGAGGCGCTCAAACGCCTTCAGCAGGAGTCTTTCGACATCGTCATCACCGACCTGAAGCTCGACGCGGTGGACGGCCTCCAGGTTCTCCAATGCGTCAAGCGCACCCAGCCCGAGACCGAGGTGATCGTCATCACAGGTCACGGCTCCATCGACACGGCGGTGGCCGCGATGAAGCTGGGAGCCTTCGACTACCTGACCAAGCCCGTCGAGCCCGAGGAGCTTGCCTTGGTTTTGCGCAAGGCCGCGGAGCACCGGGAGCTTCTCGGCGAGGTGAAACGGCTGCGGGAAGAGGTGAAGGGAAAGTACAGCTTCGAGGGGATCGTATACGCCAGCCCCCAGACGGCCCGTATCCTGGAGCTCGTCAAGAAGGTCGCGGCGACCGACGCGACCGTCCTGATCGAGGGCGAGTCGGGAACGGGCAAGGAGCTGATCGCGCGCGCCGTCCACGAGAACAGCACGCGGCGCAACGGCTCCTTCGTGGCGATCAACTGCGGCGCCTTGCCCGAGGGACTCTTGGAAAGCGAGCTTTTCGGCCATGTGCGGGGGGCGTTCACGGGCGCCGAGCGCAACAAGCGCGGGCTTTTCGAGGAGGCGAACGGCGGGACCTTGTTCCTCGATGAGATCAGCGAGACGACGCCCGCCCTGCAGGTCAAGCTGCTGCGCGCCCTTCAGGAAGGGGAGGTCCGCCGGGTCGGGGACAACCACCCCATCAAGGTGTCCGGACGCCTGATCGCCGCGACCAACAAGGACTTGGCGCGCTGCGCGGCGAAGGGAATCTTCCGGGAGGACCTCTATTATCGGCTGAAGGTCTTTCCGATACATATCCCCCCCCTTCGCGAGCGGCCCGAGGATATCCTTCCCCTGGCGGAGCATTTCCTGCGCAAGGCGCGAAAGAAGATCGGCGGCCGCGCGGCGCGGTTTTCCCCCGCGGCGGCGGAGGCGCTGAAGGCATATGCCTGGCCCGGCAACGTCCGGGAGCTCGAGCACGCCGTGGAGCGCGTACTGATCATGGCCTCCGGGAATTCGGTGGAGTCGCGGGACCTGCCGCCGGAGATCATGCCTCCCGAGACGAAATCGCGGCCCGCGGCGGCCTCGCGCAAGCCCTCCCTGGGAGAGCTCGAGAAAAAACACATCCTGCAGGTCCTCGAATCGTGCGGCGGGAACCAAGCCGAGGCCGCCAAGGTCCTCGGCATCGGCCGCAACACCCTTTGGCGCAAGCTCAAGTCCTATGGCCTGCTCAAGGCGTGAGCAACTCAATCGCCGGCCGAAGATGGGGCGGGGTGCTCGTAACCTCCTGGGAGGCCGCTCTGTATGAAATACCTTTTTGGCATCTCATAGAAGCCTGTGAAAAGAGCCGGGTGTGAGGCCGCTGCGCTCGGGGGACTCCGATTGGCCTAATTGTTGCGGTATGAAATGCCGGATCGCGCGTAGCGCGGCCGGTTATGACCAGCGCCCATTCCATTCTCATCGTCGACGACGACCATTCGGGCCGGACGATGCTGGCCCTCATCCTGCGCCAATCCGGCTACAAGATCAAGACCGCGCCGGGCGGCGTCGAGGCGCTGGGGATTTTACAGAACGAGTCGTTCGAGTGGATGATCACCGACGCGCGCATGCTGCCGGTCAACGGCTTCGACCTCTCGCGCGAGGCGAAGCGCTTGCGCCCTAACATGCGCGTCTTGATGGTCAGCGCGGTCTCCACCGAGACCGACATCCAGGGC
>JACQPI010000044.1 GCA_016207585.1 Elusimicrobiota bacterium
CTTGCCAGCGGCGGTAGATGCGACAGCCATACGAGCGCCTGCGCCCCCAGGAAGGCCGCGAGGATGGCGGGAATGCCGAAGCGGAGCACCACGGGGCGGTCGGCGTGCCTGCCCAGCAGCCACAGCTTGAATAGGTTGTTGAGGAAGTGAACGACGGCGGTCAGCCCCACGGCGGCTTCCACTGGAAAGAAGATCGCGAAGACCGGCATGAGCAAGGTGCCCAAGCCGAACCCGGAGAATAGGGTCAGTCCAGATGTGAGAAGCGCGGCGGAGCAGATGAGGAGATACTTCACTCGCTCGTCCAGCGCCGGCGGCGCGAACGTGAGGATAATCTTCTCATGCAACCCGATCTTAACTTGGTAGGCTTGCCCCGGTCGAGGGTCTCCCGGCAAGAGGGCCGAGAGCGGGACGAAGACCTCGGATTGGAACGCGACATGCTCGGCTCCCGGGCCGGGCGGTAAAGCGAGTTTGTGCTCGGCTCTAAATGTCCATCTTTGAAGCAAGCCGGGTCTGCGGTCGAATATCCGGATGGAGACTTCCTTGGGAGATGTGGCGGTTCCAAGGGTCGGCGACCAAAAATGAAGATATTCCGCTTCGGGATGGGCGCGATTAAAGAGGCGCGCCGCTCCCCGGCGCCGATGCCAGGCGCTGGTTGTGTACATGAACGCCGAGGCTATCCTGGCTCCCCGAGTATGGCTGGTGAAGGAGCGCAGTCCTGGAAAACCATCAAACTGCTCGGCCACGCCGTCGGTCGTCGCATCCCGGGTCGGCGTGAAGTTGGCTAGGAGGACTCCCGTTGAGCTTAGTTTGTCCAAAGCACCGTGCGTTCCCCCTAGCGAGACCAGCCCGCTCAACTGTTTGATCAATTTGCTGGCGTGCTCATATCCGGGCTTGAGAGAGACGATGAGAGGACTCAGGTTTTGGGCCAATTCGAAATGGGCGCGCCAGACGCGCTGCGGTGCCATTGGATAGCGATGGGAGCCGCTGATCTCAAGCCAATGGCGCTGCGAGGCGAACCCCCCGGGCCTAAGCCTCCCCTGTTTTTTGAGTCGAGAGAGGAGGGGCTTATATTCCAAGGCGTCGCCTCGGACCGGCTGGTAGGCGTATTCCCCGCGCCCATTGCGGCGTATGAGGGCCTCGTTGCCTCCAGGGCGCAGAACGCGGATTCCCGAGGGCCCGTCCGGGGGCAGCCGCATCGTCAAGACGTCGACCCCCTCGACCGCGCTCAATATATCCGCTAGAAGCCGGATCTCCTCCGGGCGAGCGAAAACCTCGAAGGAGTTGAGGACGCCATCTACGGGTAAGACGACGTCCTTCTGGGCATGGAGCGCCTCCCTCACATGATAGCCATTTCGCTCCAGAGTTTCGATGGCTTGGACGAGCCGTCCGATCTTAGAAGGCGTGAAGCCGTGGTCCGAGATCAGGACGATCTCCAACCTTGTCCCTGTTTTTTGGAAGTATTTCTCGCCTAACGCCTTCAGCCGGTCGTCCAGTTCACACAGCAGAGGGACCGGGTCGTCGCCCATATGAACAGCGTAATCGATCGTGGTCAGGTAGGCGTGAAAGTGCGGCGCATCCTCGGTTTTCCAGAAGCGGGATTCGATGGCGTCGATTTCGTATCGGTAGACGAGATTCGAGAAAAGATAGCCCAGTAGATGTCGCCAGGAGTCTTCCATTGTCCAATGCGACCTCAGTTGGAATTCTTCCGCCGCGCCCATGCCTTCGTAGCCCTGCGTCCCCAAGGTCCGGTTGTGCGCATAGCTGTAGTAGAGGGGCTGATATCCCGCGGGCGGCGACAGCTGGAATATGTCCGACCAGGCTAGCTCGGACTTCGAGGGGTAGGTGGAAATCATGCGGCTGGCGGGAAAGTAATCCTGGAAGCAGCGAAGCGGCCTATCCCTTGAGATGCCGTCGCCGATGGGTTCTCCTCGCTGCAGACCTCGGGCGTGTTGAAACGAGAATCCATCCACGGCAAGGACGAGACGCTTGGGCAAGCATTGACCCGGAGCGGCGAAGACCATCACCGTGGCCAAGGAGCCGATTAGCATAAAAAGGCGGCGGGCCATCAGCGAGAGGCCGTTACGGCGTATTTGCCGAGCTTTCTGGCGATCTCCCAGACGGGTCCGGGAAATTTATGAAGCCGTATCATGCATTGCTCGAAAGCGCCCAGGAAATACCGGATGTCCTCCTCGCCGATGATCAGGGGTGGGAGCAACTTCAAGACGTCGATGTTATGTCCCGCCACCTGCGTGAGGATCCGATGGTCATCGAACAACGGGATCGTCACCGCTTGGGTAAAAAGATTCTTGTCCAAACCGTGCGTCAGCGTCCAGCCCGCCTTGAGATCAAAGGCCCGCGGCTCTCCGAACTCGATGCCGATCATGAGCCCGCGCTGCCGGATGTCTTTGATGAACTCGAACCGGGGTTTCATCGCCTCCAAGCCATCGCGAAACTGTCGGCCGAGGAGCTCAGCCTTTTCCAGTAGATTGTAGTCCTTCAGGGTCTCTAGGGAGGCCAGCCCCGCCGTCATTGCCAAGTTGCCCATACTGAATGTCGTGGCGTGAACCATGGACCTCTCCATGGAGGAAAAGACCTTGTTATAGATCGAGGTGCGGGAGATCACCGCTCCCACCGGCACATAACCCCCCGACAGGGCCTTGGATAACACGATGATGTCGGGGTCGAGGCCTTCTTCCCATTCGAACCCGAAGAATTTGCCGGTTCGCCCCATGCCGGTCTGGACTTCATCGCAGATCAGCAGGGCGCCTGCCTTGCGACACAGCTCCTGGGCGCCGCGCAGGTAGCCTTCCTGAGGGATGAGCACGCCCTTGCCTTGGATCGGCTCAAAGATGAAGGCGGCCGCATCGCCGACGGCCAAGGCGCGCTCGAGGGCGTCCAGATCGTTGAGCGGCACTTCCGCGCTGGGTAAGAGAGAGCCGAATCCTGCCCGGAAGGAATCGTCTCCGTTGACCGACAGGGCGCCCGTCGTTAGGCCGTGGAAGGCCTTTTTTAGGTGAATGATGCGTTCCTTTCCGGTGGTGACCCGGGCGAACTTTATGGCGGCCTCGACGCCTTCGGTGCCTGAGTTGCAGAAATAGACTTTTTCCAAGCCGTTAGGCGTTCGCCGGGTCAGTTCCCGCGCCAACACGGAGGCCAGTGCCGGGGTGTCGAATGCAATCCAGCCGGGGAAATCCGAGGCGATGATGTCGGATAGCGCCTGCTTTATATCGGGGTGGTTGCGGCCAAAATTGAACAGCCCCCAACCCGACATGAAGTCGAGATATCGCCGGTTTTGATCATCGAACAAATACGGGCCTTCGGCACGCGTGTAAACGCGGTCAAACCCAATCGTGCGCAGCACGCGTAGCCACTGCGGGTGGACGTGCTCTGCGAATAGGTCGAAATGCCGCTCCAACGACTGCTTCAAGACGCTTTGCATGTTCAAGCTCATGTTTTTCTTTACCTCGCTTCGTTGGAAGCATTGGGATTCATTGGGACGCCCCCACAAGATAAGCCGCTCATGCGGCGCACTCGACGGTGGATAAAATGCGAATCATGCCGCTCTCCAGAGAGCGGCAGTTAAAATTGGAAAGTGGGTTCTCGTCATGGTCATGGTTTTTTGGAGGTCGCTTACGGCTATGACAACGGGAGGCCATGCCGTCGTAGTTAGCCAGGCGACGACGCGATCTAGGGGGGCGTGCAGGAAAGCCGAACAGCTCGATGGCGAGCGGAACGGATCAGAGACAAAGAGAGAAAATGCGGATATTCGCTTCCCACAGATGAATTATAGCATATATTTCTAGCGGCATTTTGTTTCTCTCGGTTTCCCTTGCGGACATTGTTAAAGGCCGTCTCGGGACACCGGAGCCAGCGTGCCGCCGACGCAGTTGGCGCAGCGGTCGGAGCCGGGAGCGCATTTGGGGCACCAAAGCATCCCGCACTTGTCGCATTTCCGCCAGTCTTCGGGCTTCGCCTCCACCGCCGGAGGGGATGCGGCAGCTTACCGGCTCCATCGCAGCCAGCCCCCGAGCACGGACTTGACCAGAGGTGTGAGGCGGGTTCGATTGTAAGCATCCGCGACTCTCTTGACGCACTCCGCTTGCGTCGGGTAGGGATGGATCGTGCCGGCGATCTTCCCAAGGCCCACGCCCGCCGTCATGGCCAGGGTCACCTCGCTGATCATCTCGCCGGCGTGGCGAGCCACGATGGTCGCTCCC
>JACQPI010000046.1 GCA_016207585.1 Elusimicrobiota bacterium
ATCATTTCTTCTTGAACTTCAGCTCGACTTCCTTCTGTTGCCCGTCCTTCTCGATCTGGATCTTCAGCTTCTTCTCGCCCGAGCCCCCCTGATTCTGGAGCTGCTTCAAGAGCTCTTCGATGTTCTTGATGCGCATGCCTTGCTGCCATTTCCCGTAGTCTCCCTGGGACATCTGCTTCGCCGGCGCGGGGGCCGAACCCTGCCCGCCGGCCTGGGACATCTGACCCGCCGTCAAAGCGGTCGAGCCGGCCTTGTTCATCAAATCGACCGTTCCCTCGTATACCTTGACCGTCATCAAGTTGGACATCTCGACGTCCGCCTCGGTGCCCCGGACCGCGGCGACCGCGGCCGTCGTGCGTATGGCGAACTCGGCATTATGATGCAGGAGGCGCGTCCAGACCTGTCCCTTGGGCAGGAACACCTTGCGCTCCTTTTTGGGACCGCCCTGCCGGCTCACCTCGAATTCGGTGTTCTCGTTGATGCGCACCTCGGCCCCTTCCATGAACGCGACGGCCGCCTTCTCCTTGGGCCCCGTGCGCACGATATCGCCTTCATTGAGGAACTCGCCCTTCTTGGCGCGGACCGGCTCGCCGCCGCCCGGGCGCACGACCACGACCTTCCCCTTCACGAAGGTGATGACGGCCGCCACCTGCGCCGGCTCCGCCTCCTGGCTCTCGACGACTTTGCTCAGGCCGTAGATCGCCAAGAACCCCATGCCCAACAACGCCAGCGGCCGTACGAGTCTTTTCATGTTTTTTCTCCTCATTGAGCCCTCTCAAACTGCACCCGCACATCCGAGCGCGCGATCGCCCTGAAGTGGTACGGCACGGACGTCAATTTCCCTTTCTTGCGGCTGAAGATGCGATAACGCACGACCATGCTATAGTTCTCCACGCGCGTCTCGTAAATCTGGATGAGGTCCGCTCGGCCCTGCGTTCCCGCGATGAGGCCGACCACCATGTACTTCTTGAAATTGAGCTTCGGAGCGGCGGCCCCCAAGTTGCGCCACAATTCCCGCCAGGAGGGAGCGTCCCGAATGACGATATGTTTGGGGAGCGCGGTCATGTAAGTCGTGCGGTCGGCCCATTCGTCGACGAAATCCTGCCCTTCGGGAACATCGACGGGAGCCGAAACGGGCGAAGAGGGTGTCTCAGCGGCGCTTTCGCTCCCCGCGGCCGGCGGAGCGGGCCCCACCGATTCCGGCGGCAGCGGCGCGTTGACCTTGGCGATGCCCTTGGTGATGTCATTGAGCAGTTGATTGAACTCATCGGGAGACAGCCCCGACATGTCCACCAATTGGTAATTTTCCAGCGCCTGCTTGATGTCGCCCGAGGCCAGGGCGCTCTGGATGATCTGCCAGGCCTCCTCCCAACCGTAGGACGTTCCGACACCCGAGCCGGCCGCGGCGGAGCGGGTCAATTGGAGGGTCTTGCAGTTGTTGGCGACGTTGTCGTCGAAAAGCTCGATGCACGCGATGGCCAGCGCCTGGGTTTGGTCGGCCGGAAGGGAGCCCGTGAACTTGACCTGTTTTGATTGGGCCGGAGAGAGCGTCACCGCCTGCGGCGACTCGGGCGCCGGAAGCCCGCCGACGGAGAACTTGAGAGCCACGTTCGTCTCGCTGGTCCCGCCCTGGTTGGCGACGGTGACCGAGAATGGGAGCGGGCCCGAGTCCGCCGCCGTCGCAGGAGGCGTGATCGCCAAATCGCCGATCGCGAGGTCGCGCGCCAAGGCCGCCGACTGCCCTTGGATGGAGAAGCTGAAGGGGGCCCCGCTCTCCGCGATCTTGTTCCCGTTGACGTCCAGGCCCTCGACCTTCCAGTAGTACATCTGTCCCGCCGTCAGGCGCTGGCGCGAGTCCGATGGATTCAAGGGGTACGAGAAGGAGTTTTCCGTCCCCAAGACCGTGTCGGTGAACAAGGCATAAAACAAGGAGGGGGTGATATCCACCGTGATGCGGTACTTGGAGGCGCCGCTTCCCACCCAGCGCAGGACCACGGGGGAATCCGTCAGGTCCGTGGCGCCGTTCGGGGGATAGATCAGCGTGATGTTCGGGGAAGAGATCGAAAAACTGACCTGTTGCTGCACCGTTTCGCCGTCCAGGCTCGCCAGCGCGATATAGGTGTAGACTCCCGGCTGCGTGTAGAATTGGGATATGGGAATCCCGGCGATCTGCGTCTGGGCGTTGCCGGCCGAGCCGGGCGCCGCGTTGCCGTAGTGCTGGAATGCCTGGTTTCCGGCCGGTCCAAGTATCTTGAATGTAAACACGATCCGGTTCCCGCTCGAGACGGAGTTCGTCACCGCCTGGCGGAGGATGAGCTGCTCGTTATTGGTGAAGGAGGTTCTTGAAGCGCCGCTCATGTCCAGGAGGGCCACGCTGAGCGCCGTCAGGTGAGCCCCCAAGGCAACGCGAGGAGATTGCGCGGCGATGATCAGGTAAATAAAAATTACGGCTAGTCGGATAGTCGGAACATGCGATTTTGACCCCAAGTATTCGGCAATCCCGTTGTTTTTCATCTCACGATAGCCAGTTTCTTGGTCACATGCGCCACCTGCCCCGTCGTTGAGCTGCGCACCTTGACCAGGAAGAGATAGATGCCGGAAACGACCGCCTCGCCCCTCTGGTTCGTCAGATCCCAGTTCGCGTGGTAGAGCCCCAGTTGCGGCGAGGTCATCTCGGAACCCGGAATCTCGCGCACCAAGGCTCCCGTCACGTCGAAAACCAGGATTTGGGCCTCGGGCCCGGCCACGTTCGTTTCAAAACGCAGCGTCGTCCTATCCCGCGCCGGGTTGGGGAACGCGTAGACGGAAGGTTCCGGCAGGGGATCCCACACCAGGCTGACCTCGCGCACCTCGCCCTCCAAGAGGCTCACGTCGATAAGGGGCGTAAAGGCAAGGCCGTTGTAGCCCCGCAGCGAGTAGCGCCCCGGCAGCAGGTTGGAAACCGTGAACCGCCCATCGGCGTTGACCCCGGACACCGCGATCCTCCGCCCGTTCTGAAAAAGCTCCACGTAGCCGTTGGCGGAGGAACGCGCGGCCGCGCGCGCGCGATAAGCGGCCCCGCCGGAGGCTTCCCCGTCCGATTCCAGCGCGAACATCTGGCCCGTGATGCTGGCCAGAGTATAACTGACCGTCAGAACAAAATCTACGTTGAAGGACCCCATCGCGATGCCGTCCTTCCAAATGGAACTGGTCAGCCCGTTGGCGGTCCAAACCGCCTCCACGATGTATGCGCCGGAGCTGAGTCCCGCCAAGGCGTAGGTCCCGCTCCCGTCGTTGAGGGTATAGGTCGTCGAGGCCAGGCTGCCGTCGGGGTTATAGGCGTTCATGAGAACTCCCGTGATCCCCTGAGTCGAGAGATTCACCACGTGGCCGGTGATGCTGTTGGGCGGGGTAAAGGCCGTCCTGGCCGAGGCGACATTGGACACGGCCGACCAGTTGCCCGCGTCGTCGCGAGTGAACACGGCCAGGAAGTAGGTCGTCCCGGGGCTAAGTCCCGCCGAGTTTGTCAGCAGGCGCGAATGGGGCGTTCCCGGAACGACGACCGCCGTGGAGAATACGACCTGGGCCGTCGCGGTGCTGAAACCGGCCGCCGAGAAGGTTGCGTGTCCGATCGCGTACTGTCCCAGCAGGATGATGCCCGAGTTGCCGTCATCGCCCGGAGCGCTCCACTGCACGACGAGCTCGCCGGGCGTCGTCGTGGGAGTCGCCGAGAGATCGCCCACGGCGGCCGGAGGCGTATTGTCTACAAAAGTGAACGTCGTGCCGACCGCGAAAAAAGAAGCCTGATTGGGCGGCTCCGCGAAGTCGCCGGCGGCGGCCGTGATGAAGTAGCTCGCGTTGGAGGCAAGGTTCGCCTGCAGGAGCGCGGAGGGGGAATGAACCCAGCTATTCGTGCCTCCCGCGGCCGAGGAGACTTGAACGGCGCTCCAGCTCTCGGAGAAAAAGTTCCACCACAGTCCGTCCGAGAGGCGCTGGAAGCGGAGCTGCACGCTGGCGACTCCCGCCGCGGGCCCAGGCCCCGGGCCCACGTTCGGGTCGGCTGCGGTGCCCGAAATAGCGGCCAGGTTCGATACGCTCGAGCCGTTCGCGGGAGCGACGATTCCCGCCGTCGGCATGATCATGTCGAAGGTGAACGTCGCCGTGGCGTAAAGGGCGGAGTAGTTGCCGGCGGCGTCCGAAGACCGGGCGATGATGCTGTAGCTGTTGCCGTTGATCCATCCTATGGCAATGGACCCGGAGCTCCAGGTTAAGTCCCCTTGAACCGGATAGAAAACGGGGCTCGCGGAATTAAAGCCGGCCGTGGCGTCGTCCCAGTAGGAACCGTTGGTCGCGTCCCAGATGCTGATCTCGCTGCCGCGAAGGGAGACCCCATCCGCCGCCGTGCCGGAGACGCTCGTTAAGGCGGAACGAAAGCCCCCGGGCGCCGGCACCGTCACCGCGACCGCCGGACCCGTCGTGTCCTTCCAAACCTTGAATGCGTCCACCAAAATCCGCGTGCTTCCCGCCACGTCCCAGACGCGCAGGGAAATATAATTGGACGCGCCGTCGGCCAGCCCCGCGAAATTGAGAGCGAAGCCGGGAGCCGCGCTCAGGGCGTTGAGGTTGGCCGCCACGGTGGTCCAGGAGGCCACGCCCTGGTCCGCGGTTCCCGCGTTGCGGCTGGCGGAATACTGGAGGGTATCGACGCCCGAGGCTTCATCGGACAGAAGCGCGCCGTAGATCGCGCCGGGATCTGCGTTTCTCCAGATCTCCTGGAGCGCCAGGGCGACGTTGTTGACGATCCCCGGCGCCGCCGTGTCCACCTTGACGTAGAAGG
>JACQPI010000047.1 GCA_016207585.1 Elusimicrobiota bacterium
CTCCATGACCATCTCGGCCACCTGGACGTGGCGGTCGGCCGGCTCGTCGAACGTGGAGGAGATGACCTCCCCCTTGACCGAACGGCGCATGTCCGTCACCTCTTCCGGACGCTCATCGATGAGGAGCACGATGATGTAGGTGTCGGGGTGGTTGGTGCTGATCGCGTTGGTGATCTTCTGCAGCATGATCGTCTTGCCGGTCTTCGGAGCCGCGACGATGAGGCCGCGCTGGCCCATGCCGATCGGGGAGATCAAGTCCAGGCAGCGCGTGACGAGCTCCTGCCGCGTCGTCTCCAGCATGAAACGCTTATTGGGGTGCAGGGGCGTCAGGTTGTCGAAGAACGCGCGGTCCTTCAAGGTCTCGATCGGTATGCCGTTGACGCTCTTGACCTGGAGCAGCGCGAAAAAGCGCTCCCCTTCTTTCGGGGCGCGCACCAACCCGCTGACCGTGTCCCCCTTGCGCAGGCCGAACTTCTTGATCTGGGACGGGGAGATGTATATGTCGTCCGGGCCGGACAGGTAGTTGTATTCCGCCGATCTCAGGAAACCGAAGCCGTCCGGGAGGACCTCCAGGACGCCCTCATCGTAGATGGCGCCGTTCTGCTTCGCCTGTCCCTCCAATATCTTGGCGATGACCTCCTGCTTGCGAAGCCCTCCGATGCCCTCGACCTTGAGGTCGTTGGCGATCTGAACGAGCTCCGCGACCGTCAGCTTGGACAAGGCGGTCACGTCCAGCTGCTTGGCGGGCGCGGCTTGGGTGGTTGTTTCCATGGTTGCGGTTCCTCCTAGGCTGGGCTTTTCCGTGCGGTCCGGCTTCCCTGCGCGACAAGGAATAGGGCCCGATGATACTCGCGCACGGCGCGTCTAAACCGGGTCAGGCTCGAGTCGTTGCGAAGGACGATGTCCGAGAGGGCTTCCTTGCGCTCGAGCGGCCATTGCGCCCGCCGCCTCAGCAGCGCCTCGCGGCGGCTCATGGCGCGCCGCGCGAGAGGAGTTACACCCTGCGCGCGGTGCTGGGCGCGATAACGCGCCCGGCGCCGAGCCGTCAAGCGCTTCGTCGCCGCGGACGCCGGCGCGGAAATCGTCATCGTCACGTCGAAATAGCGCTCGATCCCCGCTTCGAACAAGAGGGGCGCGTCCACCACCACGACCGGCTGCCTGAGCCGAGCCAGGCCCCGGCGCATCTCCCGCAGGAGCGTAGGGTGCGTCGCGCGCTCCAGGCGACGGCGGGCCCTCGGATCGCAGAAGACCCTCCGCGCAAGCGCGCCGCGATCCAGCTCTCCGCTGGAATCCAGGCAACGGCGGCCGAACGCTCTCACGATCGAGCGATGCAGGACGTTCCCCTTCCGCGACAACTCATGAGACATCTCGTCCAAGGACAACGTCCCGGCGCCCAGGCGCCGGAACTCCTCCAAAGCGGTGCTCTTTCCGGTTCCGATTCCCCCGGTCAGGCCCACCCGCAGTGAATCGCGAGAACCCATTCTAGGCATGGCCCTCCCGCTCGGGCTCTTGACCGCTCCCGCGCTGCTTTCGGGCGGCGCGCCGCAGGAGCTCCAACTCCGCCGGGCTGAGGGATTCCTTGCCCTGCGCCGATATCTTGTCCAGAATGCGATCCACCTCGTCCAGTGACTCCGCGGCGCGGTCCGCCCCGCCCTCGGCGACGCTTCCGCTCCGGACCCGTCGCGCCGGCCGGAACGCCGGCGGCTCATCCTCCCCTTCGAAATCCCGGCCCATGCGGCGCCGCCACCAGCCCTTGATCCGCAGCTTGGCGACCCACCACCAACGGATAGTGAGGTAACCGAGCACCATCCCGCTCAAATGCGTGAAGCGCGCGATGCCGGGGGAAGAGCTCGAGGCCCCGGCGAAAAATTCCAAAAATCCAACCAGGATCGCCATATCCCTCGCCTTGAGCGGGAAGAAAAAGTAGAGGTAGACGACCGCGTCGGGGTTGAGCATGGCGAACGCGACGAGCAGCCCGTAGATCGCGCCGGAGGCGCCCACGATCGGAACCCCCGAGGCGGGGTGGATCGCGGCGCTGATAAGCCCCGAACCGACGCCGCACAAGAAGTAATATTTCAGGAAATCCCGCGATCCCCACTGCGCCTCGACGGGGAGGGCGAACATCCAGAGGCAGAAGACGTTGATCAGCAGGTGCATGAAGCTTCCATGGATGAAGAGGTAGCTCACGCACTGCCAGACCCATCGGTTGTGCCAGAAATGCCGCGGGACAAGCCCGAAGAGGTCGACCATCTGGGCGCCGACGAACCAGGACAGGCAGAAGGCCGCTATGTTGGTGATGAGCAGCGCGCGGATCGCCGGGGACATCGACTGGAAGCTCAACGGGGAGTGGCCGTATCCGCGCGTCACGAGGCCTTCTCCCAGGGGCGCATCTTCCGCCAATTTTCCCCCCACTTCAAATCGACGCGAAGGGGCACCCGAAGCAAGACGGCCGCCTCCATCTCGCGGCGCACCCACGCGCCGAATTCCTTCAGCTCCGCTTGCGGCGTTTCGAACAACAGTTCATCGTGGACCTGCAGCAGAAGCCTGGATTTCCACCGCGCCGGGAGAGGCTTGCGCCCGACCTCCGGTTCGCCGCGCTCCGGCGCCACCGGTCGCATCCCGGCGTCGATACGGATCATCGCCCGTTTGATGATATCCGCCGAGGAGCCCTGGATCGGCGTGTTGATCGCCACGCGCTCGTTGAAAAGGCGGACTTGGGTGTTCTTGGCCAGAAGGTCGGGGAGATGGCGCACCCGCCCCAGGATCGTCCGCACGCACCCGTCCCGGCGCGCCGCTTCCAGAGCCGCTTGAGACCACCGGGCGACTCCCGCATAGCGCGCGAAATATTTCTCGATGTACTCCTTGGCCTGCTTCATCGGGATGCCCAGCTCCACGCCGAGCCCATGAGCGGTCTGGCCGTACACGATCCCGAAGTTGACCGCCTTGGCGCGGCGGCGCATCTCGGCGTCCACGGCCTCGGCCGGAACGCCGAAAATTTCGCAAGCGGTGCGAAGATGGACGTCCTCGTCGCGGCGAAAGGCCTCCGCCAGGGCCGGATCCTCGGAGAGATGCGCCAGGACGCGCAGGTCGATCTGCGAATAATCGCCCGACAGGAAAAAATGGCCGGGGCTGGGCACGAAGGCCCCGCGGATCTTCTGTCCCAGGGCCGTGCGAACCGGGATATTTTGGAGGTTCGGATCGAGGCTCGACAGGCGGCCCGTGGCCGTCCCGGCTTGATTAAAGCGGGTGTGGACCCGCCCCGTCTCGGGATCGATGCGCTCCAGCAGGCCGTCGACGTACGTCGACTGAAGTTTGGAAAACTCCCGATATTCCAGGAGCATGCGCGGCAGGGGGTGCTTGTCGGAAAGAATCCGCAAGGTCTCCTCGTCCGTAGACGCCCCTCCTTTCGGAGTCTTGTGGACCACCGGAAGCTTCAGGTTTTCGAAAAGAACCCGGCCCAGCTGGCGCGGCGAATTAGGATTCACCTCGGTACCCGCCGCCGCGTCGATCTCGCGCCGGAGCGCCTTCATGCGGTCCTGGAACTCCGCGCTCAGCTCCTGGAGATACCGGCGGTCGAGCCCGATTCCAGCCGTCTCCATCCCGGCGATCACCTCGATCAACGGCAACTCGATCTCCTCGTAAAGCGAGATCAAATCCCGTTTCTCCAGCTCCTCACGGAGTTTGCGAGCCAGAGGCCACGCCGCGCACGCTTGCTCCAACGCCTGGGAACGCGCGTCCGCGCCCGGCGAGCCGAAAGCCCGTCCGAGCCATTGCGCGGACACGGTCTCAAAATCGTATTCCGCGGAGGGGTTGAGGCAGTAGGCCGCCAGCCACGTGTCGAAACGCGTCCCGCCCGCGCAAAAGCCAAGCCGCCGCAAGGGGGTAAGAGAGGCGCGCAAATCATGGCCGATCTTGCCGACCCCAGCTCCCAAAATCCTCTCGAAGGCGGATGCGTGCTTTCGCACGTCGGCGGGCTCCGCCCACGTCACGCGTCCGTCCTCGATGGCCAAGGCCAGCGCCCAACCCTTCCGCTCAAAGAGCTCATTGGCGGGGAGAGCGCAAAATCGCATCGAGACTTCGGTCGCGGCGCCGAACGCCTCCAGCCACCGGGAAACTTCCAGGAAGCGCGGGGAGACGAGCGGGGGCTGCCCCGGCACCGGGCGCGCTGTCGCGCCCGGCGCCGCGCGGGGACCGGCTGCGACCAGCCGCGCGACGTCCGCGCGCCGGATGCCCGGTTCTCCCGCGGCATCGGGCAGGGAACGCGGAACCAGCTCCCGGATCAAGGAGTTGAACTCGAATCGTTTCAAAAGAGGCAGAAGCCGCTCGGGGTCGGGCGTCCGCAATCGGCAATCGTGCGGATGGATGGGAACCGGAGCTCCCGCGTCGAGGCGGATCAACTTGCGGTTCAACAACGCCTGCTCGCATGCGGCGCGAAGCGCCGAGGACAGTTTCGGCGTAAGGTCCGGGCTCCCGGACCGCGCGGCCTCCAGTATTCGGTCCAGGGTCTTGAACCGCTTGAGGAGCTTGGCCGCGCCGGCCGGCCCGATCCCGGGCACGCCGGGAACGTTATCGGAGGAGTCCCCGACCAAGGTCAGGTAGTCGACCATCTGCGACGGCTCGACTCCGAACTTGCCGAGCACCTCGCCGGCCCCAAGGTACTCGTGCTTGCCCTCATGAAGGACTTGCACCCGATCCGCGACCAGCTGCAGGGCGTCCTTGTCCAACGTCACCAAGACGACCCGCAGCCCGGCGGCCCTGGCGGTCAAGGTCGCCATGAGATCGTCCGCCTCATAGCCGGGCAGCGTCACGCAGGCCAATCCCATCGCCTCCACCAAAGACCTCGCCACGGCGAGCTGCGCCTTCAGATCCGCGTCGATCTCCTTTCGATGGGCCTTGTACTGCGCGTAGGCCTGGTGGCGAAACGTCGGCCCGGGAGCGTCGAAACAAACCGCCATGAAATCCGGCTTTTCCCTCTTGACCAGGCCCAGGAGCATCCGCGCGAAACCGTAGAGCGCGCCCACCGGCTCCCCCGAGGACGTCTTAAGGGGCGGCAAGGCATGGTAGGCCCGGTGGAGGTATGCATGGGCATCCACCAAGTAAAGCCGTCCTTGGGCCGTCGCCACAACCGTCACGTGGAGGAGAGTTTAAACGTTGGAGCCGACCAGCGCGTCCAGGTTCTTCTTGATTTCCGCTTTCGAATGCACGCCGACCATCTGCTCGGCGACCTTCCCGTCCTTGAAAAATAGAAGGGTCGGGATCGCCGATACCCGGTAGCGGGTGGCCGCGTCGGGGTGTTCATCCGTATTGATCTTGGCGACCTTCGCTTTCCCGGAATACTCCTGGGCCAGTTCCTCGATCAGGGGGGCCAGCATGCGGCACGGCCCGCACCACGGCGCCCAAAAATCGACTAGAACCGGCTGCGGGCTGCGCAGGACTTCCGCGTCGAAACTGTCGTCGGTCAGATGGATTTCCAAAGACATACAAGGCCTCCTTGCGCGACACGCGTGGTTTTAAACAAGGTCGGAGTAATTTTTAGGGAAGAGCCGGACTGCAGGTTGCTTCCTACACGATCACCGACGAACGGCGCGCGACGAGATAATCATAGCAGGAGTCAAGCGTTTTTGTCAAGCAAATAGCTGACCTCGTCCCAGAGGGCTTCCAGATTGACGGGCTTCGAGAGGTAGGCCTCGGCTCCTGCAAGCAGGCCCTCCGCGCGATCCGCCGGCTCCGTGTAGCGGGCCGAGAGCAGGACGATCGGCAGGCGACTCCACCGCTCGGAGCGTTTGAGCCGCCGGCACAGATCGAACCCGTGCATATCGGGCAGCTGAACATCCATCAAAATGATAGAGGGAGTATAGGATTCCAGCAACGTCAAAGCCTCGGCGGCGGAAGCGACGCCGCGCGCATCGATCTTCTTAAGCCCCATCGCGTCCACGAGAGTTTCGCGGAAGAGAGGATCGTCCTCGACAATCAGCAGGCTCGTCTTCGTCGTTATCGACATGATAGCACCTCTTCCCCGAACGACCGCGCGACAGCACGCCGGTCCCGGCGGATTCTGTCGAGAGGGGAAGAACGAACTCGGCAAAACCCCGCGAAACCCTCGTCTATATAGTATAGAAACTGGGGGAATCTTACAC
>JACQPI010000057.1 GCA_016207585.1 Elusimicrobiota bacterium
AAGTTTGCAGCTTTATTTTTTTCTCTGATCATCGGGCTGACTCTCCAGGCGCAGAGCGCCTCCGGCTCAGGCTCTTTCCAAACGAAATCCCTCCCCTTTGTCATCGACGATGCCGACATCGCCGGAAGCCGCTCCCTGAAGGCCGTCGACGCGGTCCGCCGGAAACTCGAGCGCGAGGCCAAGGCCGGTTCAAAGGTTAAAATATTTCCGATGGCGCCGGAATCGCCGGGAACACCCAATCCCAAGGCCGAGCCAGGCGTCGTGCACGGCCGCCTCCGGCTGACCGATCCTAAAGGCGGCCTGTTCGCCGCGCGGCGCGCCGCGGTTCTTTTGATGCAGGGGCGGACCGTCCTTGCCGAGGGGAGAACCGACGCCAAAGGGCGCTGGTCCCTGCGCGCTCCATCGTCGGCCTCCGGCGCGGCCGCGGTACGGTTCCGGCTGGAAAACCCATTCTGGGCCGTTCAAGATCCGCAGACGGAAAAACCGTACGAGTGGGAGGCCGGCTCGCTGGACCTTCCCTTGCCGGGGGGGCGGGATATGGGAGACTTCCGTCTCTATCCCGAAACCGAAAACGGGAAGATCGGATTCATCCACCTCCAGTTTCTCGAGGCGCTGGATCTCTTCGAACGGGACCATCTACCTTTGAGCTGGTGGAACCGCCGGCTTCTCGTGAAATACCCCGGCTCGGCGGATTTTTTCTCTCCCTGGGAGTTCGCCCTCAATTTGACGCGCCCCGAGGCCTGGGACGTCAACCTGCACGAGCTCGGCCATGCGGTCATGGCGGCGGGGACGCGTTCCTACGGCGGAGGAGGGCGGCATAAAATAGACGAATGCTACACCCGAGGCCTCGCGTGGTCCGAGGGCTGGGCCACCTTCTTCGCCGGGGCGGTCCGACTCTCTCCCGACGATGACGACGCCCGCTTCGAATTTCTCGTGCCGCGGCGGGCTCCCATCCGCATCGAGAACGTCCCGGAGGACGTGTGCCGCGGGACCGCGAACGAATGGCGCGTGGCGGCCGGGCTCTGGGATCTCTACGATCGCCACGGGGACGGCCAAGACCAAATCGCCATGGCCTTCGGGACTATGTGGAGCGCGATCCAAGACAAGGTCATGGGCGGCCTGCCGGATGCATGGGCCTTCATTCGCAAGAAGCTCGACTCAAGGCAGGAGCGCATCGCCCAAGCGGTTTTGCGGCAAAATACGCTGGACACGGTCTCAACGGATCTGCTGACCCGGCGCGGCCTTCCCGCGCCCTCCCGGATCATCCCCAAATCGACCGCGAAGCCTTCGTGGGACGGCGCGCCCCCGCGACGCTAAAGCGGGTTTGCCCGACGCCCGTCCGAGACGGAGCTAAAACAATCTGGAAAGGTCCACCGCTTTTTCACCGATCGCTTCGGCCACGGCCGGGTGGGTGACGTGGCCGTTGTAGACGTTGACCCCTTTAAAGAGCGCCTTGTCGCGCCGCCCCGCCTCTTCCAGGCCATGCGCCGCGACGGCGCGCGCGTATTTGAGGGTCACGTTGGTGAGGGCGTACGTGGACGTGTTCGAAACCGCGCCGGGAATATTGGGGACCGCGTAATGGAGGACGCCGTGTTTGGCGAGCACGGGCTTGTCGTGGGAAGTTTCCTCGCTCGTCTCGATGCAGCCGCCCTGGTCGACCGCCACGTCCACGACCACCGAGCCCGGCCGCATCCGCTTGACCATCTCCTCGGTCACGAGCCGCGGGGCGCGCGCGCCGGCGATGAGGACCGCCCCGATGACAAGATCGGCCCGAAGAACCGCGTTGGCGACATTTTCCTCGTGGCTCATGAGCGTCGTGACGGAATTGCCGAAAACATCGTCCAGGTAGGCGAGGCGAGAGGCCGAAACATCCAGGATATTCACCCGGCCTCCCATGCCGACCGCGATTTTGGCGGCGTTGATTCCGACCACCCCGCCTCCGATGATCGTCACGTAGCCCCGGCTGACCCCCGGGACGCCGCCCAAGAGGACTCCGCGTCCGCCCTCGTGCTTGGTCAGGAAATGCGCCCCGATCTGGACCGACATCTTCCCGGCCACCTCGCTCATGGGGACCAAAAGGGGCAGACTCCCATCGGCGAGCTGTATCGTCTCGTAGGCGACCGCCTTGATCTTGGCCCGGCGCAAGGCCGCGGCCAGTTTCGGGGCGGCCGCCAAATGGAGGTACGTATACAGAATCTGGCCTTCGTGAAAAAAATCGTACTCCTGCGCCAGCGGCTCTTTTACCTTGATGATCATCTCGCTGTCGCCGAACAACCGCCTTTTGTTCGACACGATCTTGGCGCCCGCGTCGCGGTACTCCTCGTTCGTGATGCCGCAGCCCAGGCCGGCGCCTTTCTCGATGAAGATCGTGTGCCCGTCGCGGGCCAGGGCCCGGACCCCCCCGGGAACGAGGCCGACCCGGTGTTCGCGGTTTTTAATTTCCTTGGGAACGCCGATCTTCATAAAAATTCCTCACCGCTTCAACGCCGCGATGCGGGTTTCGAGCGGCGGGTGAGTGGCGAAGAGGGCCAGGAAGCGCGCCGGCCGGCCGGCTATTTTCAGGGAAGCCAGCGCCGGAGCGCGCTCGTCGATGCCGACGCGCTCGACCGACCTCTGCAACCTCCTGAGCGCGTTGACCATCTTGTCGACGCCGGCCAGGCGGGCGCCGCCGCGGTCGGCGCGGAACTCGCGCCAGCGAGAGAACCACGCCACGACCATCGCCCCCAGAAGGCTCAGGAGTATCTCCAAAACGAAGGTCGTCATGAAATAGACCGTCCGGCGGTTTTCCCCCCTGGCGTTCTGGCTGAGGAAAAACCCGATGGCGCGGGCGAAAAACATCACAAATGCGTTGACGACGCCCTGGATGAGCATCATGGTCACCATATCCCCGTTGGCCACGTGGGAAATCTCGTGTCCCAGTACGCCTTCCAATTCCTCCCGACTCATCGCGGACACTATGCCCGAGGATACCGCCACCAGGGCCCGTCCCCGAGTGGGGCCGGTCGCGAAGGCGTTGACCTCCGGGCTCTGGTAGATGCCGACCTCCGGCATGCGGGGCAACCCCGCGCCCTGCGCGAGCCGGCGCACCATCTCCACGAGCTCGACTTCGTCCCCGCGCGCCGACTGCGGATCGATGACCCGAACTCCCATCATCCACTTGGCCATGACGCGCGATAGGGCCAGGGAGATAAAGGCGCCGCCCATGCCCCACACCAGGCAGAACATCATTAGGGCTCGGTAGTCGATGCCGTAGTGCGTTAGGTAGGGACGGACCCCCAGCACCTGCAGGGTGATTGAAATCGTCAGCAGGATGAGGATGTTGACCGCGACAAACAGGAAGATTCTCTTGGTTATTTGCATAGGTTCCCCCCAATCAATCAATCTATATTTTAGCAAAATGCCGCGACGCAAACGGGTGTCAACGCCGCCGCGGCCCGGAACCCAAGGAGCCCTGCGCATAATAGCGCTTCCAGAGCTCGTCAGGATCCTTGCCGCACCGATAACACAGCGATATCCAGCGATTGCGCACCGAATTCCACAAAGCCCCATGTTTTCTCAGCCGCCGGGCCGAGGGCCATATCGGCGCGGGCAAAAGCTCCAGGCGGCCCAACGCCCGGATCCGTCTGGAAAATTCGACGTCCTCCATCAGGGGGATCTCCGGAAAACCGCCGCTCTTCTCGTAATTCTCCGGAGTCGTGCAGAAGCCTTGGTCCCCATAGGCGACTTGGAACAGCCGCGTACGCAAATTCTGCCCAGCCGCCACCAGGCGATAAGGGAGCTTGGACCCGTAGTCGATCGAGAAAACGGTCGCCGCGAGCGCCCCCCTGCGCCGGGTCAGCCATACTTTCTCCAGATATTCCTGCCACTTGTTCGGCGGCTGGGCGTCGGCATGCAGAAAAAAGAGCAGATCTCCGGTCGCCAGCTTGGCTCCGGCATGCAGTTGCGCGCCTCGATTTGGGCGTTCGAGGAGCTTGATATGATCGACCCACGGGGTCGCCTGGGCCACCGTATTGTCGGCGCTCCACCCATCCACGAGAATAACCTCCAGGCTGGAGGAGTCGGAAATTTCCCTGAACCTCTTGAGCGCGTGCGAGATATGCGGCCCCTCGTTCCATGTGGGGATAATGACGGAAAATTTCATGATTCAGGCGCTCCTGCGGTTTCGACCGGAAAATTCGGCAGGCTTAAAAACGATACCCCCTCCTACCTTGGGATAGAAGTAAGTGGACTTCTGAGGCAAAAGGCCCGCCTTTTGGACCGCCCGGCAAACCTCTTTCACCGTGATCGATTTGATAAAGACCGAAATCACGCGCCCTCTGGCCGAACGCCAGGCTTCCCTGGCATCGTGCGTATACGATACCCGCTTCGGACCGAAACCGATCAGCAGAGCGTTCGAGACCCATTCGATTCCCAAGCCGGTCGGAAACCGCCGGCTCAGCCTCCGTTCCCGCGGTTGCGCCAAAAATGCCCGCCGACGTCCCCCCTCGTTAAACACCGCTCCGAACATGAAGTCGGCCTTGTGATCCTTCACGCCGCGACGGATCCCGTGACCCGGCCGAGCCTCGAGGCGCCGCAGCAAGGCGCCG
>JACQPI010000058.1 GCA_016207585.1 Elusimicrobiota bacterium
GCGGCGGCGCGCCGGCAAGGGCCCCCGCCTCCCGCCCTGTCCCCGACGGAAATAGAGAAGGTCCGCGTCACGACCCGCGACACCGACCCGACAGTGCGCTGGGCGGCGATCGAGCTTTTGTACCGGTTGCGCGATCCCCACGCGCTCCAACTCATCGAGGACACTTTGACGCTCGACACGGATCCGGACCTGCGGCAGAACGCGCTCAGCCTCCTCCAAAGGTCCAAGCCGCAAAACGCGATGAAAAACCTGCTCCCGGCCCTCAGAGATTCTGAGGTTCGAATCCGCATCGCGGCCCTGGTCACCCTCGGAGAGGTGGGCGACGCCGCCGTCACATCGCAAATCGCCGAACTTCTCAACGATTCCGAGCCTTCCGTGCGGCTTCAGGCGCTCCATACCCTGGCCCAGATCCAAGAGCGCAAGCGCGCGGAATACGAAGCCCTGAACCAGCAGCTTCGCGCCTCGTATGAGAAGCAGCTGAAGCAGTCCGGCTCGAAAGGCCGGCGACCGTAACCGGAATTTCAGAGGAGGACCCGATCCATATGGAGCTTGAAATTCGAGAGATCAACAAGCGCGTGCAGTCGGAAAGTCTGTTTCTCCAGGACCTGCGCAAGGAAATCGGCAAGGTCATCGTCGGACAGGAGGAACTCGTCTCGAGAATACTTGTCGGATTGCTGGGCGATGGACACATCCTCCTCGAGGGCGTGCCCGGGCTCGCCAAGACCCTCGCGGTCAAGACGCTCGCCCAGGCGATCGACGCGACGTTTTCCAGGATCCAATTCACCCCGGACCTCCTGCCGGCCGACCTGACCGGGACGCTCATCTTCCACCCCAAGGACAATATCTTCCAGGTCCGCAAGGGCCCCCTGTTCGCCAACCTCGTCCTGGCCGATGAGATCAACCGCGCCCCGGCCAAGGTGCAGTCGGCCCTTCTCGAGGCGATGCAGGAGCGCCAGGTGACGATCGGGGATTCCTCGTTCGCGCTGCCCGAGCTGTTCCTGGTCCTGGCCACGCAAAACCCCATCGAGCAGGAGGGGACCTACCCCCTGCCGGAAGCCCAGGTGGACCGCTTCATGCTCAAAGTCGCGGTCACCTACCCGCGCCGCGAGGAGGAAAGGATGATCCTCGACCGCATGACGGGCGGACACCCGCCGGCCCCCAAACGACTCATCGCGCCGGCCCAGATCGTGTCGGCCCGCAAAACGGTGGGCGAGATTTACGTCGATGAGAAGATCAAGCGCTACATCCTGGACCTCGTCTTCGCCACGCGCGAACCCGAGACCTTCAAGCTCTCTCAACTGCGCCCCCTGATCCGTTACGGGGCGAGCCCGCGCGCGACCATCTACCTGACGCTCGCCTCGAAGGCGTACGCCTTCCTGAGCGGCCGGGGGTACGTCACCCCGGAGGACGTCAAGGCGATCGGCCAAGACGTGCTGCGCCACCGCATCCTCGTGAGCTACGAGGCGGAGGCCGAGAACGTCCGGTCCGAGGATATCGTCCGCACCCTGTTCGAGACGGTCGAAGTCCCTTGATCCCCAGAGAGATATTCGCGCAGGTCCGCCGCATCGAGATCAAGACTCGGCGCCTGGTGGCCGAGACTTTCGGCGGCAAGTACCTCAGCGTCTTCAAAGGCCAGGGGATCGAGTTCGCGGAGGTCCGCGAGTACGTCCCCGGAGACGACATCCGCACCATCGACTGGAACGTCACGGCGCGCACCGGCCGCCCCTTCGTGCGCCGCTACCAGGACGAGCGCGAATTGACGGTCCTTTTGGCCTGCGACATGTCGGGCTCGCAGTTTTTCGGGACGGACCTCAAGTTCAAAAAGGAGATCGCCGCCGAGATCGCGGCGCTTTTGGCCTTCTCGGCTCTGCGCAACAACGACAAGGCGGGACTTTTCCTATTCACCGACGCAGCCGAACTGTATCTGCCGCCCCGCAAGGGACGCTCCCATATCCTGACGCTGATCCGGGACCTCCTGGCCTTCGAGCCCAAAAGCCGCCGGACCGCCATCGGCGCCAGCCTCGACGTCCTGAACCGCCACTTGAAGCGACGCAGCATCCTGTTCCTGCTTTCGGATTTCATGGATCGCGGCTTCGATGCCAGCCTGCGCCGAACCGCCATCCGCCACGACCTGATACCGGTTTTGATCGAGGACCCCCGCGAACTCGAATTGCCCAGCATTCCGGCGCTGCTCGAGATCGAGGACCCGGAGACGGGGGAGACGACTCTCATCAACGGCCGGTCATCGAACCGCCTGAGGGATATGCAACGCCGGCGGCAGCTTCGAAAAGAGGCCACGTTCCAGCTGTTCCGTTCCGCGGGACTCGACTTTATCCGCATCCGCACCGACCAGCCCTACGCGGATCCCCTGATCCAGTTTTTCCGGTCGCGCGCGCGGAGATTCCGGTGAGCCGCCGCGCTATATTGCGCCTGGTATCCCCGCCAGGAGCCGTCCTGGGAGCCGCGTTGCTCCTTCAGGCCTGGCCGGCGATCGCGCAATCCATCAGCTTCGAACTTCGTCCGTCCTCGCGGGCCGTGATCGGGGCTCCGGTCGAAATAGCGGGGCGGGTGCGATATCCGGCCCGATTCACCCTCTCGTCGGACCTGACGGGCCGGACGACCGGCCCCTTCACGATACTGAAAGCGGAGCTCGGCGACCCGCAACTGTCGGGCGACGGCAATACTCAGGACGTCAAACTCAGCGTCGTGCCTTTCGATCTGGGCTCCCTGACGTTTCCATCCCTGCCTTGGACCCTGACGGACGATTCCGGTAAAACGGAGACGGTCAAAAGCCCGCCCGTCAAGTTGGAGGTCGGCGGCCCTTCCCCGGACCCAGGGGACATTCGGGATATCAAGCCTCCTCTTGCCGTCACGATAGGACCGTGGGTAGTGCTGGCGCTGGCGCTCGCTGCGGCGATGGCCTGGGCCTTCTGGAAGCGTTGGATTTCAAGGCGCGGCGCCGCGGCGTCCGGCGCGACGCCCGCCGCGACGGACGCCCGCCCTCCCTACGTCATCGCCCTGGAAGAGCTCGGGCGATTGGAGTCGTCGGGCCTTCCCGCCAAGGAGTTTTACGTGAGGCTCTCCGACATCCTGCGCGTCTACCTGGAGCGGCGCTTCGGCATCCCGGCGCCTCTCTTGACGACCGGAGACGTCCTGCGCCAGATGCGCGAGGCGGAGCTCGACCGAGCCGCCGTGGGGGGAAGCCGGGAGCTCTTGGAGCGCGCGGATCTCGTCAAGTTCGCCAAGTTCTCGCCGGACACCGCCCAACGAACCCAGGACATCCAATCAGCCGTCCGATTCGTGCAGGCCACCGCTCCCGTTCCGGAAATCGCCCCTCTCTCCAGTCCCGCCTAAATGCTACAATAGCATTCGATGGCGCTGACCAAAGAAGAGATACCGAAGCTCCTCCAACTCCAGACGCAAGACCGCCTCCTCGATTCCCTCCAAGCCTCTATCAATAAGATTCCAAAGGACATCCAAGCGCTCCAGGACTCCCTGGACGCCGAGAAATCCCGGGTCGCCGAGCTCAAGAACAAGGCGAACAAGCTTCAGATCGAGAAAAAAGAAAAGGAGATTTCCCTTGCCCAGAAAGAAGAGGCGATCCGCAAGCACGGCCAGGAACTCAACCACGTCAAGACCAATGAAGCCTACCGCGCCCTGCAGGTCGAGATCGACAAGGCAAAATCCGACGTCAGCGAACTGGAGACGGCGATCCTCCTCTTGATGGAGCAGGTCGACTCGACCTCCCGGGAGGAGAAAAAGGCGGCCGCCGCCCTCAAGGACGCCGAGGCGAAGGCGCAGAAAGAGATCCAATCCTTGGAAGCCGAGAAGTCTAAACTGTCGGCCGAACTGACTGAAAAGCGTTCGACGCGCGACTCCCTGGCCCAGGCCATCGCACCGGAAGTGATCAAGATCTACGATCATCTGCGCGCCCGGCGCCAGGGGATCGCTCTGGCCCCCGTCAACGCGACGATGTGCGGCGCCTGCCGCATCACCCTGCTGCCCCAATCCTTGGTCGAGTTGACGCGCGGCAACAAGCTCGTCGCTTGCGAGAGCTGCCAGCGCATTCTCTACCGGCCCGAGTCGATCGCCGAAACCGCGCTGTCGGCCCGGTCTCCCGCCCCTCAGGATCAAGCCGCGCCGTAAAGGCTTGTGTAAGATTCCGGCCCCCCGTGAAACTGCGCGTTTTTGTCGACGGCGCCAGCCGAGGCAACCCCGGCCCCAGTTCCGTCGGGGTCGTGATCCAGGACGACCTCGGCCGCACGGTCCGCGAACACTGCCGGCGCATCGGCCAAACGACCAACAATGTCGCGGAGTACGCGGCGCTCCTGGACGCCTTGGAGATCGGCCGCGAGTTGGGCGGGACCGAGATCCTCATCCATTCCGACTCGCAGCTTCTGGTCCGCCAACTGAGCGGCGCCTACCGGGTGAAAAATCCGAGGCTTCAGGGATATTTTTCGAGGATTCAACTGCTGCTTCGGGAGTTCGCGGCGGCCGAGTTCGTCCACGTGCCCCGGGAACAGAACAAGCGCGCGGACAAGCTCGCGAACGCGGCCTTGGACGCCGAAGAATAACCCGGCCGCGCTTGGAGGAGCCTCTATCTTGTATAATACACGGATGCAGACTCCCGTCATTGCTCCCGAACCACCCAAGACCGTTCGGACGCCGTCTGTGCAGCCGCCGCGCGGCCTGCGCCATCTCGCTGAAACCCTCAAGCTGACCCTCTTCAACGGCGGCCCCGGCCAGTGCGTATTCCCCATCAACAACGCCTGCAACGCCGCCTGCGATTTTTGCCATTTCAACCGGAACCAACTGGCCCGGGACCAATGGCGCTTCGTGCCGCTTCAAGGAGCCAAGGACGCCATCGATATCCTGTACCGCAACGAAGTCCACTATATCGTGCTGACGGGCGGCGAGCCGATGATGCACCCCGATCTCCTGGAGATCGCGGGCCACGCCAAGCGCGCCGGGATGACGGTCCTTCTGGTCACCAACGGCTCTCTCTTGACCCCGCAGAGCTGCCGCGCGCTGAAAGAGAACGGCGTCTCAAGCATCTTCATTTCGATCGACGCGCATGAGGCGTCCGTCCATGAGAAGAATCGGGGGCTCCCGAAGGTCCTGGAGCGCATCCGCAAGGCCAACGCGCTCTTCAAGGAGCTGGGAGTTCAGAGCACCGCCTCCGTGACGATGAGCCGCCTCATCACCGACTACGAGGCGCTGCCCGCCTTCCTGGAGGGCCTCGGCTTCCGGTCGGTCACATTCTCCTATCCCCTGGTCCGCCTGGGATCGAGCTTCCTGGGCTACGCGGATTCCAACCTGGTAAACTTCCAGTCCGAGGAGCTCGTCCGTGCCTTCGACTCGGTCCAGCGCCTTAAGAAGCGTTTCCACGTGGTCAATCCCGCGACCTCCCTTGAGGAAATGCGCCGCTTCCTGCGCGGCGAGCAGCAGGATTTCGAATGCCTGGGGGGCTACAAGTATTTTTACCTGGATTGGGAGCTCCAGCTGTGGCGCTGCCACCATTGGGAAACGCCGATGTGCTCCATCTACGATTTCGACGACTCGAAGCGCATCCGCGACGGCTGCCAGCGCTGCATGATCGACTGCATGCGCGATCCCAGCGTAATGCAGCATATCGCCATCTCCATGAGCGACGCGGCCGGCCACGTCCGCGCGGGCCGGCTGGGAGCGGCCGCGCGGACGCTCCTCACGAAGAAAAACGCCTTGTCCTTGAAATCGGCCATCGAGCAATGGCGCTGGATCGTCGGTCTATGATATGAAGCGAGTCGCTCCATGAAAACCGTTCTTGTTTTGATCCTGGCTACGCTCGCGGCCGCCGTCGGGGAAGCCTTCATCGCGCGCGGCATGAAGCAGATGGGGGACGTCTCTCTCTTGGGAATCAAGGGGTTGTGGAAATCGGTGGGAATGTTCACCCACCCTCTCGTCCTGCTGGGCATCGCCTTCACCATTTTGTTTTTCGTCCTATTCACCTGGGCGCTGTCCTGGTCCGATCTCAGCTTCGCCCAGCCCCTGACCGCGCTGAGTTTCGTGTTCGGCACGCTCATCGCGAAGTACTTCCTCAACGAAGACGTCTCATTTTGGCGCTGGCTCGGCGTCCTGGTGATCGTATTCGGGGTCTTTCTGATCACGCGCGATCCCAAACAGCTGACACCGGGCGGGGGATATTCGCCCGGTGCCGCGGGCAAGGAAGGATTTCCTCTTCCCGCGGCGCCGGGAGGCGGTTAAGGATTTCCGACGCGATGCCCCTGCTCGAATCCATATTTTCCAAAATCGCGATGAATGGGGAGGTCCCCCGGTATACCTCGGACTACGCCGCCCTGGAACGGCTCTTCCGGACGAAAACGGACGTCTGGAATTTCGAAAAGGACGGGTACGAAACGGCGCGCTTCGACAGGATCGTCGACTTGGCACGGCGAGTCCCGCACGATTCCATCCTTGAGGTCGGCTGCGCGGAAGGACACCTGACGCGGCGTCTGGCTCCCCTCGCCGGCAAAATGGCCGCGATCGACGTAAGCGCCACGGCGGTGGAAAGGGCCCGCCGGGCCGTCCCGGACGCCGACATTCGGCAGGCCCGTCTGGAGGATGCGCGCTGGGACCGAAAATTCGATCTGGTCGTCTGCTCGGAGACGATCTATTACCTCAAGGACATTCCCGCCGCGATCCGAAAACTCAACTCCCTCGGACGATACGTCCTGGTAACCTACACCCTCTACGAAAAAAATCGCCTGGATCCGATTTTCTCGCGGATACCCGCGATCCTCAACACCTCCTTCAATTACCTCAAGTTTTTCGATGCCGACAGGATCGTGAATTGGCGCGGCATCCGGATCGTGCTGTGGTGGTCGGGGGCTCCATGGCGCTGATCGTGCGTCGAGGACGCCTCCCCGCCACGCCCCACACGGAATTCCGTTTCGACTCCCGCTTCACCCTGGAGGAAATCCACGGAAGCTTCGGCTTCAGCGGCCCCTACTCCCGCAAGATTCATTTGCGCCGCTACCCGACCGTCCAGGCAAAACCGCCTCGCCTGGGCGATTTCGACCTGACCCCGGCGGCCCCGCGCGCGAAACTCGCGCTTCAGCCGTACCACATTCGCTCCTCCCGCATTCCGTTTTTCTCCGACGCGATCCGGGGCCGCGTCCCGCTTCTCCACGGTCCAAGCACCGTCGTGTCGGTCGCCAAGCCGAAGTCGAGCACGCCGAAAGACGCCTTCTTTCGCAACGGCGAAAAACATGAACTCTATTACGTCCAGGAGGGGCGGGGAACGCTGCAAACCGAGTACGGGAGCCTGCCGCTGCGCAAGGGGCTCTACGTGGTGATCCCCAAGGGCACGACGTACCAGGTCTTTTTGGAAACCCGCACCGCGTTCTTCTTGGTCATCGAGTCGAGCAGCCTCATCGAATTTCCTCCGCACTACCTCAACCACGCCGGGCAGGCCAAGCTGACGGCCCCCATCGTGGAGACGGAGATCGAGCTCCCGAGGCTCGCCTCCCCGATCGACCGCCTGGGCCGCTTCGCGATCGACGTCAAGCACGACGGCGGCCGCATCACCCGGCTCACCTTGGGCCACCACCCCTTCGATTTGGTCGGCTGGGAAGGGAGCCTCTACCCCTTCGGCTTTCACATCGACAACCACCACGGCATCGCAAGAGAAATCCACACCGCCCCGCCCATGCACCAGACGTTCCAGGCGGGCGCGCCTCCCTCCAGCGGGTTTTCGATCTGCTCCTTCGTTCCCCAGATGGAAGGCTGGCATCCCAAGGAAATCCCGGCGCCCTACGCGCACTACAACGTGGACTCCGACGAATGCATGTTCTTCTCGAACGTGCGCTACGGCGCCCGTACCGGAATCATCGAGGAAGGCTCCATCACCTTCCACCCGGGCGCCCTGCCGCACAGCCCCCACGGCCGCGCCGCCGAGCTCTCGACGGCATCGAGGGGCCGGAAATCCCAGCGCCTGGCCGTCATGCTCGACACATTCTTCGAGAACCTCTCGATCACGCAAGCCGCCTATCGTTTTCGCGACCCGCGCTATCCCCTCAGTTGGCACGCCGCGCAGTTGGGGTGACGCCATGAGCCCTTCCGCCAAGAAACCGACTCCCGTGAAAAAAAACCAGCGCCCCGCAAGCATCCGCGCGGCCAAGCCGGCTTTTCTCAATCTCGTCTCGGACCACATGACCCTGCTCGTCCAGCCCTCGCTCTACAACTTCATGTACGCGTTCTTCCGCATCGTCTTGGGAGTCCCTCGGGAAGAGATCATTTACGAAAAGCGCCGGAAGTGGCCCGGCGGCGCAGGGGAGGTCTCCATGACTTTTGCGGCCAAGATCGGCGAGGTATCCCGGGAGAAAAGCGCCGCGTTGGCTCGGACCGCGATCGCGGTGGTCCAGCCCTCCGAGCCCTCGGGCCAAAGCTCGCACGTGCGCACCATGCTCGACAGCCGCGGCGCGATCGCCCATTGGCAGCATGTCGCCCTGCGAACCCCCGACCTTTTGAGCTTTCATCGCCACGCCGCGGCGCACGGAGTCAACTTCATCACGCCGATCCTGAAAGACCAAGATGAGGACCTCCTGCAGGTCTTCACCGGAGAGCTCTTTCTCCCCGGCACGCGCCCGAGCGGGATATTCTTCGAATTCGTGCAGCGGGACCTGACCCCGCAGCTCCTTCGCCGGCTCGCCTCCTCGGATCGCCAGTCGTGGTTTCGGGACCGGACATTCCTGGGGCTCTATGGCGAGAAGGAGCGGGAATACCAAAGCGGCCGGGTCACCCCGATCCTCGATCATGCCCTGATGGACCGACTACAGTCGCTCTGGAGAGACAGGCCGGTTTGGAGCGTCACGGAGGAAGATTTGACCGAGGCGAGCCGCGTGATGCGCGAGTACGTCCGCGCGAAATCCGGACAGCGTTCGGCGGCCGCCGCGCCGTAGCAACATCGGCGGCCCGCGCGCGAAAGCAGGCTTTATGCGACTGGCTCAACCGGCTTGGCTGTTTCTGATCCCGGCCGTCCTGGCGGCCGGATGGCTTGCACGGCGCGCCCTATCCCGCCGCCGAGCGACCCTCGTATTCCCCGAGGCGGCCCAGGCGGCCGCAGCCGAACCTTCCTCCATGGCGTTGGACATGACGCCATTTCTTTTCAAAACGGTCTCCTTGGTCTTGATCGTCGTCGCTTTGGCTCGCCCGCAGCTCGTGGAACGCCGCTTCGGGGGACCGGCTCAGGGCATCGATATCATCCTCGCGCTCGACACCTCGCAAAGCATGCTGGCGCTCGATTTCGATCCCGCGGACCGCATCACCGCGGCCAAGGAGACCGCCAAGCGCTTTATCCAGGGACGCGTCCAGGACCGCATCGGGCTCGTCGTGTTCGGAGGCGCGCCCATCGTCGCCTGCCCGCTCACCCTCGACAGCGAGGCCCTTCTGGACTTCCTGGAAAACATTCAAGCCGGCATGACGCGCACCGAGGGGACCGCGATCGGCGACGGCCTGGTCGCGGCGGTCGACTCCCTGCGGCCCAGCCCCGCCAAGAGCAAGGTAATCGTCCTCTTGACCGACGGGGCCAACAACGCGGGGGCGATCGATCCGATCACCGCGGCCAAGACCGCCGCGAGCTTCGGGATCAAAGTCCACGCCATCGGCACCGGCAAGCGGGGGGAGACCCTCCTCCCCGTCGATACGCCGATGGGGCGCCAACTGGCCCGCATTCCCGACGAGCTCGACGAGGAGTCCCTGCTCAAAATCGCCGCCGAGACGGATGGGAAATACTTCCGGGCCACCAACGTCAAGGAACTCTCCGGCATCTTCGCCGACATCGACCGTATGGAGACGACCGAGATCGCCAAGCCGGTCGTCACCTCTGCGACCGACCTCTACGCCTGGTTCGTCCTTCCGGCCTTGTTCCTCTTGCTGTCCGAGGCGGCGCTCGCGCGCACGCTCCTGTTGAGGATTCCGTAGATGGACCTATTCCAGAACCCTTTTTATCTGTTGGCCGCGGCGCTCTGGGTCGCCGGGGCTTGGGCATTGAAGGCCTATGCCGACAGGCGCCGCTTCCGGCTTCTCTCCCTGCTCGGAAGGCCGGCGACGCTCCTGCGCCTCATCCCAGCCGAAACCGACGGCCGCCGCCGCGTCCAATGGGCCCTTCAGACGGCCGGGATCGCCTTTCTATTCATAGCGCTGGCCGGGCCCCAGTGGGGCGTCGAGCTGGTCACCACCCGCTCCCAGGAACTCCAGGTGCTTTTGGCGGTCGACACCTCGCTTTCGATGCTCGCCGAGGACGCCAAACCGAGCCGCATCGAGAAGGCCAAGCGCGAGATGGCCGAGATGATCGAAGGGCTCAAAGGCGAGAGAGTCGGCATCCTCACCTTCGCCGGCGCCGCCCACGTCCAGTGCCCCTTGACGACCGATAGTGAGGCCGCGAGATCCTTCCTCGGCTCGATCCGGGTCGGCATGGTGCCTCAAGCGGGAACCGCGATCGCCGATACCCTGGAGCTGGGGACGAAAATCCTATCGAAATACCCCGGCCATAAGGCGATCGTCCTGCTGACCGACGGCGAGGATCGCCGCCGCGACCCCATGGAGCCGGCGCGCGAGGCGACCCAGGCGGGCGTCCATCTCTACATTGTCGGCGTCGGCAGCCCGGAGGGGGAACCGATCCCCCTCAAGGACGATCAAGGCAAGACGACCGGCTATCTCAAGGACCGCGGCGGAAAAACCGTCGTAAGCAAACTGCAGGAGGAGGCCTCCATCCGGCTGGCCGCGGCGGCCCAAGGCGCCTACTATCGCGCGACCCCCGAGGAAGCGGAAGCCCGGGAGGTGCTGCGCCATATCCGGGCGCTGGAGCGCTCGAGCGCCCGCGCCGGCTCCACCCGCCGCTACAAGAACCGCTACGCCGTCGCGCTCTTGCTGGGATTTCTCTTGCTGCTCCTGGAGATGTTCGTGCCGGAGCGGGGGGACTGGAGGCCGCCCCTTTTGCGAAGGCCGCGCCGCCCGTCCGATCGCGCGGCGACCGCCCCATTGGCGCTCGTCCTTGGAGCCTTGCTCCTATGCGGCTGCGACAGGAGCCGGTCCGTCCGGGATCTCTGGCGCGGAAACCGCGCCTACCACAAGGAGACTTTCGACCAGGCCCTGGCCCGCTACCGCGAAGCGCTGCGCGAAGCCCCCAAGGATCCGCGGCCCGTTTTCAATTCGGGCGCGGCGCAATACAAGCTGGGAAACCTCGATGAGGCTCAACAATCGTTCTCTTCCCTGGCGGCCCCGCCGAAGCTTCCCGCGACCCTGCGCTCGAAGGCCTTCTACAACCTGGGAAACACCCACTACCGTAAAAGCGAGTTGAAAGAGGCGGCCGAGGCCTATAGGCAGTGCCTCCTTCTGGATCCGAGCGATGAAGACTGCCGCCATAATCTCGTCAAGACCTTGCAGCAGCTCAAGAATCCCCAATCGCAAAAGGACAAGAAGGACCCGCAGAAAAAATCCGGAGGGCAAGACCAAAAACAGCCGCCGCAGGACCAGGACCCGCAGAAGTCGGGGCCGAAGCCGGATCGCCCCAGACCTCAATCGGGACTTTCCCAAGAAGACGCCCAAAGGATCCTCCAGGCGGTCCAGGAGCGCCAGAAGGAAGTTCCCAGGCCCCAGCCTTCATGGCAGAAGCAGCCGGACCGGCCTCCTGAGGAGGTCGACTGGTGAAGGCGCTGCGCGTCGCGGCCGCATGGCTCGCGTTGATCCTCTTGGGCCGGCTCGCCTCGGCCCAGGAGCTGTCGATCTCCGCCTCCGTGAATAAAAACGTCGTCTCCCTGCAAGACCAGATCGCGCTTTCGGTAACGGTCAGCGGCCCCTCCGCCAGCCTCCCGGAACCCCAACTGCCCTCCCTGCCGAACTTCACGGTCTACTCCTCGGGAAGAAGCCAGAACCTGTCGATCGTCAATGGCCAGGTCTCCAGCTCCATCGCCTACACCTACATCCTGACTCCTCGATTCCATGGGAAGGTCACCATCGCGCCGATCTCGATAACGGCCCAGGGCAAGAAGGTGGAGACCGCGCCGATCGACATCCAGGTCGTGCGCGACCCGGGAGCCGCCGGGGCCCATCGAGGCTCCCCCGGCCCTGCCTCTCCGGCGCCCGGCACAGCGGGCAAGGATGTACAACCTCTTCCCGCGGCGCCGGATATCGCCATCACCGCATCCGTGGACAAGAAAAAAGTCTACGTAAACGAGCAGGTGACCCTCTCGGTCCGATTCTACGCGGCGGTCCCGCTTCTGGGGAACCCTCAATACGTCCCTCCGTCCATCCACGGATTCCTTTCGGAGGACCTGCCCCCCGAGCGGCACCAACGGGCATCCCTGCATGGAAGGGTTTACAGCGTCTCGGAAATCAGAACGGCTTTATTCCCGACACGGCCGGGGCGTCTGGTCATCAGCCCGGCCATGGTGCGCTGCCAGGTGCAGTCCGACATGAACGCCGACCCTTTCGCCCCCGATTTCTTCCAACGCTTTTTCAGCCAGGGCGTGTTCTCCGGCCAGACGCGGGAGCTCAAGACGGACTCGATCGTCCTCCAGGTCGAGCCCCTCCCGGAACAAGGCAAGCCCGACTCTTTCTCGGGCGCGGTAGGCCGATTGCGCGCGACGGCCGAGGCGGACAAGCGCCAAGCCCAGGTGGGAGAGGCCGTCACCCTCTCGATCACGATTTCCGGTTCAGGCAACCTCAAGACCGTGGCCCCCCCGCCGCTGCCGGCGATTGCCTCCCTGCGGGCTTACGACACGCTCAGCAGCCTCGCGATCCGCAAGGAGGGAGACGTCGTTCAGGGCTCGAAGACCTTCAAGACCGTCCTCGTCCCTCGCGCCTCCGGACGGCTGAGCATTCCCTCCGTTCCCTTCAGCTACTTCGACCCCGCCCGGCAGAGCTATGTCCGCGCGGGCACCCAGACGATCGAACTGGAGATCAGTCCTGCCTCCGCGACCTCTCCGGCCGCCAGTTTCGTCGCGTCCAGCGCCGCCGCGCCAGAACTCTCCGCCATCGGGGAGGATATCCGCTATATCCACGAGTCGCAGCGCCGCAACACCGTTTCGGCGGGACTCGTCGCCTTTGGACGGTTGAACACGCTCCACATCCTCCCGTTCTCGGCGTTTCTGCTGAGCCTCGGGCTCCATCTTTACAGGAAAAAGATCAACGCCGACCCGGCGGGAGCGCGCCTGCGCGCCGCCCTATCGAACGCGCAACGCTCCATCCGGCGCGCCGAGAAACGCCGCGCGGACGGCGAACCGGGGCCGGCGTGCGCCCTCTTGTGGGATGCCCTGGAAGACTTTTTGTCCGACACGCTGAACCAGCCCGTATCCGCGATGACGCTGCGGCAAACGATGGAACTGCTGCAAGCGCGGTTTCCTCGCGTCCCGCAAGACGCCTGGTCCGATTTAAAAACCCTATGGGAAGAGCTCGACCTCCTGCGTTTTGCGGGTGCCAACGCGGCCACCCCCCCCAGAGTCGCGCAGCTCGCAACGATCACCTCGACCCTGCTGAAAAAAATAGATAGGGAGATGAGGGCATGAACGACTCCTTGGCCCGGGCCAACGCGCTCTACAAAGAAGGCAACTATCAAGCGGCGGCGCAGGCCTACCAGAACCTGCTCCTGGAAAGGCCGGGCAGCGCCGATCTGCACTACAACCTGGCGAGCGCCCTTTTCAAGCTGGGCGAGCCCGGAAGCCTCGGACGGGCCACCGCCGGGTATTGGCGCGCCTTCCGCATCAACCCCCGCGACGCCGACATCCGCCACAACCTGGACTTCGCGCTCAAACGCTCGGGGGAATCCTTGGTCCCGCCTGGAATCCCCCCGGCCCTGCACGTCACGTTTCACAGCCTGAGCGGGCCGGAACTGCTGGGGCTTCAGTGGATCGGCGGCTGGCTTTCCCTGCTTCTCGCATCCGTCGCCCTGTGGCGCGCCGCAAGCCGCGTCCGCCTGAGGCCATGGCTCGCCGCGGCCCTTCTTTTTTGGGCTCTGGGCGCCTGCTGGTGGGGCCTGCGCCGCCTCAACGACGTGCCCGGCCCGGGCGTGATTGCGGAAAACAACGCCGAGGTGAGGAGCGGCCCCGGCATCAACTTTCCCGTCACCTTCAACGCGCCCGAGGGACGCCGCGTCTCGGTGCTGGAGGAGAGCGGAGAATGGTTGGAAATCGGAGTGCTGAAGGAAGGCCTGCGGGGCTGGGCGCGGAACAAGGCCATCGAAAAGATATAAACTGTGCAAGAGGCGAACGCTATGAGCAAACCAATGCGAATTGAGAAGGATTCTCTGGGAAATTTCGAGGTTCCGGCCGGGGCCTACTACGGGGCGCAGACCGCGCGCGCCGTCGAGAACTTCCCGGTCTCCGGGCTCAAGGCGCACCCGAACCTCGTCTTGGCCTACGTCTCGATCAAGAAGGCCTGCGCGCTGGCCAACCGCGAGTTGGGCCAACTCGACGACAAGAAGGCCAAGCCGATCCTCCAGGCCTGCGACGATATCCTGGCGGAA
>JACQPI010000054.1 GCA_016207585.1 Elusimicrobiota bacterium
ACGCAGAACCCCATCGAGCAGGAGGGGACCTACCCCCTCCCGGAGGCGCAGCTGGACCGCTTTTTCCTGCAGATAGCGATCGGCTATCCGAGCGCCGAGGAGGAGCGGCGCATCGTCGTGGAAACGACCGGCGAAAACGAGGTCTCCCTGGAAAAGGTTCTCAACGCGCGCGACGTTTTGGATTTGCAGCGGGTGGTGCGCCGGGTGCCCGTTCCCCCCTCGACGGTGGAGTTGGCGGTCCGTCTGGCTCGGGCCACGCGCCCCGAATCCTGCGATCCCTCCTCGGAGGCCGGGTCCGCGGTCAAGAAGTGGATCTCTTGGGGCGCGGGACCGCGGGCGAGCCAATCGCTCATCGTGGGGGCCAAGGCCCGCGCCCTCCTGTCGGGACGATTCGCCGTTTCCGACGAGGACGTTTTTCAGATAGCCAAGCCGATCCTGCGGCACCGCCTGGTGTTGAATTTCCAGGCGGAGGCGGACGGCATCCGTCCCGACGACATCATCGATCGACTCCTGCACGCCGTCCGCGAATGACCGAGCACGGGGACCCATCGAAGATGGGTGTGCGAGGAAATGGTTGGAGCTCGGCAGAGCGGAAACCATGACCGCGCCGGAGACGTCGGCATGCGCTACCTAGACGGACTCCGCCTGGCGAGGCTGCGCGGGCTGCGTCTGGACCTGCGGCGATACCGCGCCGAGGGCTACCTCTCCGGCCGCCACCGCAGCTCCCAGCACGGGTTTTCCCAGGAGTTCTCCCAGCATCGGGAGTACGCGCCCGGCGACGAGCTCCGCACCCTGGATTGGAAGGTCATCGCTCGCAAGGACCGCTTTTTCGTCAAGCAGTTCCAGGAGGACAAGAGCCTGGCGACGTATTTCCTCCTGGACGCGTCGGGTTCGATGGGATTTCGAAGCGGGGGGCGCGACTCCAAGTGGGACTATGCCTGCTCCCTGGCGATGGGGATGGCCTATCTGGTGCTGGAGCAAGGCGATGCGGCGGGATTGGTCGCCTATTCGGCGCGGCCCCGCGACATGCTGCCACCGCGCCGCTCCCTGGGTCACCTGGAAAGGATGGACCGTTTGCTGGGGGGCACCGTCCCCGACGGGGCGGCCGATTTGGACGCGGTGTTGAGGCGGGTGCTCGGCGACATCCATCGCCGCTCGCTCATCATCGTCTTGTCCGACCTTTTGGGAGATCCGGCCGTGCTGCTCAAGTCCCTGCGCGCCCTGCGCGCGCGCCGGCATGAGCTGCTCGTGGCGCAGGTGCTCGATCCCGCGGAACGCGACCTTCCCTACGGCGGGATGCTCCTCTTCGAGGGAATGGAAGGGCCTGAAAGCCTGCGCTGCGACGTGGAGTCGTTGCGCCGCGCGTACCGCGAGGAGTTCGACCGCGAGCAGCTGTGGCGGGAGTCCCATTTTCGAAAGGCCTCGATCGGCCACATGACCGCCTATACGGACGGCGCCTGGAACCTGTCCCTGGCGCGGTTTCTCCAAATAGCGAACGGCTAACCATGTGGTTTCTGCACTCCTCCCTCTTGTGGGCCCTGCCCGCGGCGCTCGCGCCCGTGCTCATCCATTTCATTTCCTTGAGGAAGGCGCGGCGGGTCCCCTTCAGCGATCTCAGGCTGCTGCGCGCCGCGTACGCCAGAAGCCTCCCCACGTCGCGGCTGCGCCGGTGGCTGCTTTTGGCCGCCCGATGCGCGATTCTCGCCGGCCTGATCTTGGCATTCGCCAGGCCGGTGCTCCGGTCGGATTCAAGCGGGGTCTTGGCGGCGGCCCCCGGGGAGGAGTCGACCCGCCTCGTCGTCCTGGCGGACGTGTCCTATTCCATGGGATATCGCCCTCACGGCAGGACGCGCTTGGAGCTGGCGGTCGGCGCCGCGCAAAAAATACTGCGAGGGCTCAAGCCCCACGATCGCGTCGCGGCGCTGAGCTTTTCGGATCGCATCGAAAAGGCGGGTCCCGCGGGGCGCATCGAATGGTCTTCCGACGCGGCCGAGGCGGGGGCGTTCTTGGAGGAGCTTCGGCCGGGTTTTCGCACCACCGATTTTATCGCGGCGCTGCAGCCGGCCTACGCGTTCTTGCGCGACTCCGGCCCCGGGCGCAAGGCCGTCCTGCTCCTTTCGGACGGCGCGGCGCACGGTTGGCGCCGGGAGGGAGCCCAGGAGATCCGGACCGCCGTGTCGGCCTACGATCCCTCGGTGATGCTCTTCGGCCTTCGGTGGGACGGCCCCGCCGGCAATGCGGCGCTCACCTCGGCGGAACTCCTCTTCGGACCCTCGGGGGCTCCCGGGGTTTCCCAGGACCGCCCCGAGCTTCAGGTACGCGCTTGGCTTGCTCCCGGCGATGGTGCGGGAGGCTTGGAGCGGGAGCTGGAGGTGCGGCTCGGGGAGGAGCGCGTCGATCTCAAGCGCCTGCGGCTGACGCCGGGTCGGGAAACCGAGACCGCGGTGCGTCTTTCGGGAGAGAGGGCGTGGGCATGGGGTTTGGCGGGCCTTCAGAAAGACGCATTGGCCGCGGACGACGTTTTCTATTACTCCTTCTGGCTGGAGCCGAGGCCGAGGATATTGATGGTGCAGGGCGGCCCGCGCTCTTTCGAGACGGGGCGGGGAGGATATTTCCTTAAGAAGCTCTTCGCGGACGTTCGCGGAGGTTTGTTGCCGTACCGGGCGGAAATGATGGACGTGGTCCAGGCCCGCCGCGCAAGGTTGTCGGAATATGCCGCTGTGGTATTGTTCGATTTTCGGGAGTTCGACCGGGAATTCGTCTCGTCCTTGGATGAGTATCTGCGTTCGGGAGGCGGGTTGTGGATCATTCCCGGCAAGACCCAGGACCCCTCCGCTTGGCGCGGCCTCGATGGGACGCTTCCCGCGCGCGTGGGGATGCTCGACGGCGTTTCTTCGGCCTCCGGCCTCCGGCCGGAACGGCCGCTTTCAGAAAGCGGATCGCAACGACGGCTCTCCTGGACGGAACTCGATCTCCAAAACGTCTCGTTTCGAAGGCGCTACGTCCTTGACCCGCATTCGGACGCGCAGGTTTGGTTCCGGGACGGGGCCGGGCGGCCCATGCTCCTGCAAGGGCGTCGGGGCGCCGGGAGGGTTCTCTTGAGCGCGGCCGCCCTGGATCTCGACTGGGGCAACCTGGCGCTCAAACCGGCCTTCGCTCCCATAGCGGATGCCGCCTTGGGCTATTTGACGGGATTTCAGGCGCGCCGCGAGCCCCGCATGGCGACCCTGGGAGCGCCGCTTGTTCGGAGGTGGAGCGAGCAGGAGCCGCTTCCCGCTTCGGCCGTATTGAGGGATCCGAGCGGCAAGCGCGTGCCGCTTCAGGTCATGGGCCGCAAGGTGGAGTATGAGACCGACACGCCGGGAATCCATCGCCTGGAGCTTGCGGGGTCGGCGGAACCTGAGTTCACGGCGGTCAACTTGGATCATTCCAGCCGGGAGTCGGACCTTCGGCCCACGGGCCGCCCTCCGTGGAACGGGCTGCGGGTCGACGCGAGCGATGAGGATTTCATGCGCGCATTGTACGGACGGGAACTGCGCGATCCCCTCTTGGCGGGGGTCCTCCTCTTGCTGGCGTTGGAGGTTTTTCTGGCCAACGCCTCGGGGGCGCTGCGACGCGCCGGCATCCTCGGTCTGTGCGGGTTTCTGTGGTTTTGCCGCCCCGTGGAGGCGCAGGAAGGCGATAAGTTCGTTTGGAGCCAGCTCCGGTACGATGGGAACTGGGATCCCTACCCCTCGGCGCCGGCCGAAATTCTCGGTTATGTCTCCCAGGTGACGAGCGTGCTCCCTTCGCCGCAGCGGCGAAGCCTGACCCTGGCCGATCCCCTCCTGTTCTCCTCCCCCTTCCTGGTGATGGCGGGCACGCAGGCTCTGGATACGCTGGGCGACGACGAGCTGACGCGTCTGCGGGCCTACCTGACCTCGGGAGGCTTCCTATGGATCGAGGATGTCTCGGGCCTGAAGACCGGCGCGTTCGACCGCTGGGTGCGTCGAACGCTCCATTTGGTTTTTCCGGACTCCGACCTGCGCCCCCTGGCGGCGGGCCACGTCGTCCATAAGACTTTTTTCCTCATGCGGGACTTGGGGGGGCGGGTCGCCGTTTCAAAATCGCTGGAAGGCGTGGACTGGGGAGGGCGGACCGTCGTCTTGTATTCCCGCAACGACGTGCTGGGAGCCTGGGCGAAGGACGCGCTGGGAAAGCCTCTTTTTGACTGCGTCCCGGGAGGGGAGGCCCAGCGCGCCGACGCCAAAAAACTGGCGTTGAACATCGTGATGTACGCCCTGACGAGCAATTACAAGTCGGATGCCGTGCATCAGCCCTTCCTGTTGGAAAAGATGCGCTCGGGGACGGCGCCGTGAACTATCAATTTCAGTGGGAGCGCGGCGCGGGGCTCTTCGCCTTGTTTATTTTGGCGATTCTCGTGGGGGCGTGGAGCCGCTACTGCCTGCGCGGCAAGCCCCCCTGGCTTTGGTGGCTGCGCTGCCTGGTGCTGGGCCTGGCCGGGTTGGCGGCCCTCAAGCTCTCCCTGGAGAAATTGGGAGAGAGCAGGGTCAAGCCTCGGCTGACGGTCATCCTGGATACGGGCCTCACCATGGGAGCGCTCGATGGGACGCGCCGGAGCCGGCTCCAGCGAAGCGCGCAATGGCTGCGGGCTCATCGTGCCGAGCTGGAACGCCGTGTCGAGCCCGTCTTTTTCGCCGGATCCCAGAGGTTTCGCCGGGTTTCCTGGGAGGATTTGGCCTCTCTCTCCCCCGAGCCCATGGGATTCGACGCCTCGCAGGCCTTGCGCGCCGCCGGTGACTCGGCGAGAGTCTGGCTCTTCTCGGACGGGCACGGCGAATTCGGAGATCCGACCGAAGAGGGCATCCCCGGACGCAGGGCGCCGGTCGATGCCGTCGGGGTCGGTTCCGCGCGGGGCGTGCGCGCCTTGGCCATCGACGAGGTCCGGGTCCCCGATTTCGTGTTCCTGCATTCGGACTTTTCCGTCGCGGCGTCCGTCGAGACGGCCGATTGCGCGGGATGTTCCGTCCGCGTGAGGCTGATGCAGGGGTCCCAGGCCGTCGCGCAGACTCTGCTGAAGGTCCACGGCGACTACGAGGTCGTGCGCGCCAGCTTTACGGTCCGCGCCCGCGAGCTGGGACGGCAGCGCTACCGATTGGAAGCGTCCCCGGCCGATTCGCAGAGAGAGAAGCAGGAGCCTTCGGCCGGACGCGCTCGCGAGTTCGCCGTCGAGGTCATCCGCCGGAAACACCGCATCATGTATTTGGCCGGGCGCCCCAGCTTCGAGTACGCCCAACTGCGGGATCATCTCAAGGGAAATCCCAATTTCGAGCTCGTTTCCTTCGTCATTCTCCGCAATCCCGAGAATATCAGCCCGGTTCCGGACCGGGAATTGTCCCTGATCCCTTTCCCGGCGCAGGACATCTTCCTGCAGAGCCTCTTCGAGTTCGACGTGTTCATCCTGCATAATTTCGCCTATCGGCGGTTCAATCTCCCGGTCGCCTATCTTGAGAATCTCAAGAAGTTCGTCGCGCGCGGAGGCGCCTTGCTCGTGATCGGCGGCTCCAATGCCTTCTCCCAGGGCGGCTACCGGGCGACTCCCTTGGAGGAGGTGCTGCCGGTCGAGCTGTTGAACGCCGATAACGACTACTCCGCCGGCCTGTTCGTTCCGCGGGTAGCCTCCGCCGAGCATCCCCTCCTCAGGCTGGCGGACTCGGTCGAGCAGGCGAGGAGCCTTTGGGAGGAACTGCCGCCCTTGGACGGGTTCAGCCGCTTCGGCGGGGTGCGCGCGGGCGCGACCGTGTTGTTGGAGCATCCCTCGGAGAAGATGCCCGGCGGGGGCGCCGTCCCCATCCTTGCGACGCGCGAGTACGGCAAGGGGAATGTGATGGTGCTGGGAACCGAATCGACCTGGCGCTGGAAATTGGGCGAAGGGTCGCGGTGGAAAACCGCTTCTTTCTACGCGCGCTTCTGGGAGCGCGCCGTTCAGTATCTGAGCGGAACCTTGGATTTGAAGAAGGTGCGCTTCAGCCCCTTGGCCGAGAGGCTGCCTCCCGTGGAGCCGGCGACCGTGCAGCTCCGGCTCTTCGACGAGGGGTTCGGCCCTTTGGCCGGAGCCCGTTCGGAGCTCAGCGTCTTGTGGACGGCGCCCGACGGGCGGGCCCAAGCCATCGAGCCCCGGGAGACGGAGCCTGGGCTCTTCGAGGTCACGCTGACGGGCCTGGCTCCGGGGCCGCATCGCCTCAAGGCCGCGGCCCGGTACCGGGGGCGGGCATGGGGCGAAGACCAGATTCGCTTTATTTGGGAAGGCCGCCCACCGGAGACTCCCCTGCGCCGCCGACAGCTGCAGGACGTCGCGCGCAGAACCGGCGGCCGATACTCCGATTTGGATCGCCTCCCTCTTTCGATCTGGTTGGAGGATGGCTCGGGCGTTTCCGTCCAGAAGGATGTCTTGCGGCGATGGCATCTGTGGGACTCGAGCCTCTGGCTGTGGGCTATCGGTGGCCTGTTATTGGCCGAGTGGATCGCGCGCCGCTGGAAGGGATATGCCTAACTCGACTCCACCCGGTTTTTTAGGCGGGGCCTGCCGCCGGTGGCCCCATCGGCCTCTGCTCCTAACGAGCCAACCCGAAAAAACATCTACTCGCACCCGGCCGATCCTACCCCCGGCGTCACCCGCCGTTTCCTCGGGTGAAGTCGAGTTTTTACAGTTTTCTATGAAATGCCAAAATGGCATCTCATACGGAGTAATTTCCTCCGTTCTCTGCGGGCGCAGTCGACGCCTTACACAGATAAACGGCGGGTGGCGGCGGTGGGTCGGATCGGGCCGAAGAGCAACCGGCGCGAAGGCGCCGGGGCGGCCGCAGGCCCGATGGGCCCCGCCGCCGACAGGACCCGCCGAATGAACGGGTGGGGGAGTGTTACGCGTAAGGCTCTTGCGGTATTCTTTGTCTTCTTCGGGGCCTATCTAGGCACGATGTCGCCCACGCTTCCGGCGTACCGGGACGCCGGAGAGATGGCGGCCAGCGCCTATACCCTGGGCGTCTCGCACCCCCCCTCCTATCCCTTGTACATCCTCCTGGGGCATATGGCGCAGGATGTTCCCTTGGGGAGCCCCGCGTACCGCTTGACGCTTCTGGCCGCCTTGTCGTCGTCGCTGCTCTTGGCGCTCATGTTCTGGAGCCTGAGCCGGCGCTTCGGTTCGTGGCCGGCGATCGGGAGCGTCTTGCTGATGGGGTTCAATACGACGTTTTGGTCCATCTCGGTCGTCCCGGAGATGTACAGCCTCATGCTCTTGTTCGCTTGGATTTTGTGGATGCTCGCCTCGGAGTTGGGCGATCGCTACCATACGCGCGGCTGGCTGGCGTTCGTCTACCTGTACTCGTTGTTTTTGGGAAACCGCACGGAGCTCGTCCTCTGGGCCCCGGGCCTTCTCAGGCTCGCCTTTACGGCCGACGGCCGGCGAAGCGCGGAGATGGGCCGTTTGGGGCGGTGGCTGGGCGCCGGCCTTGCACTGGTCCTGTTGGGCGCGAGCGTCTATCTCTACCTACCCGTCCGTTCCCTCCAGGGCCCCTGGCTGGACTGGAACCATCCCGCGACCCTGGAAAATTTCATCGGTTCCCTGACGCGCAGGGGATATGGGGGCACGCTCGATCTCTTGTCGAAGAGCTACGCCTTCGGGGACAACTTTCTCGCCAATATGGCGATCTATGCCGGCCACCTATGGAATGATTATTTAGGCGCCGCCTTGGGGCTGGTCGCGCTTGGGCTGGTGCAAATGATTCGAAAAAAACCGAGCGAGTTCGGCGCGACGGCCCTGCTGTACCTCCTCTCCGGGCCGGCGTTCCTGCTGCTTGCGAACATGCCGCCCAATCCCCATGCCCTGGCGATCGTCGAGCCGCATTACCTCCTGTCGGATCTGGTGCTGGCGATCTGGGCCGCGCAGGGGCTGGCGGAATTGGGGCGCCGCGTGAGCCGGCGTTGGCTTGCTTTGATCGTCGGCTTTTTGGGCATTGCCCCATGGACGCTCGGGCAGGGCCTTTCGCATGCCGGCGGCAACTGGCGCCGCGTGAACCGGCGTTGGGACCTGGTCAACTACGATTATTGCCGGAACGTGCTGCGCTCGGTCCCCGAGGGCGGGATATTGGTGTCCAAGAAGGACGTGCAGCTCTTCAGCCTTTGGTATTTTCAGACGGTGGAGAGGCTTCGCCCGGACGTGCTCCTGGTGGCGCAGGGGCTGTCTGGGAGCTCCTGGTATCAGGCGTCCAAACGCCGGCTGGGCTCGGCGGAATGGGTGGGGCCTCTGCGGGACGCGGCGGATTGGCGCCAATTCATCGCCAGGAACGCTTCCCGGGAAATATTCGCGACAACGGACGTCGAGCTCCCCGCGGAGCTCGCCGCGACCCCGCGCGGGCTGGTGCTCCAACTGCCCTCCGCGGCCGCGCGCGGGCGGTTCTCTGCTCGCGCGGTCCCTGGCGACATAGCGGAGCCAGGGGCGGCGCGCCTCGGCGATCCGGAGCTTCCTTGGCTATTTTTTGCCCGGCGCGGGGATTTCCGCTACGAGGGACAGTCGAATTTTTTCAACTCGGACCTCGTGGAGGCTTACGCGATATCGTACCAGCATCTCGGCAACTATTATTTGCAGCGCGGCGCGTTGGAACAATCCCTTGGCCCTCTCTACCGCGCGTGGACGATCAAATGGTTGATGCCTGAGGTCCCGGCCCTGCTTGGTTTTTCGCTTTACCGGCTTGATAGGAAAGACGCCGCGGCCCAAACCTACGATCTGGCGATCGATCTTTTCGGGGAACTTTTGGGATTGGCCCGCCGCTACCACGCGCTCCCTTCCGTTACGGCATCTTTGACTCGAAGCCAAGCCGAAGCGCACCTCAATCGCGGCGTGCTGGCCGAGAAAACGGGAGACCGGGCCGGAGCGGAGAGCCACTACCGGGAGGCCATTCGGCTTTCCCCCGCCTACGCGCAGCCGCATTACAACCTTGCGGTTCTCCATTGGGGAAAAGATTGGGCCGTCGTGATCCGAGAGATGAGCGAAACGCTCCGGCTGGATCCGTCCCACGCCGAGGCGGCGCGCTTCCTGGCCGCCGCCCGCCAACGCGCGCTGCTTTCCAAATAGCAAAGGCTGCTTGATAGGTCCTTTAGGTACTATAGAATTAGGTCCTAAGACCCCTGTGATGTAGTCGGTCCATCCACTACAATCAAGGCGATGGTACCTCTGCGATCAAAGGAGCAAAAAATGGAAACTTCAAAGTTGTGGATGGCAGTCATGGCTGTTGTGCTGTGCGCGGGATACTATTCGCCCACTCGGGCATGTGACCCGCATCGCACTCGGCGCGTGATCTACGGCGGTCTGGCTTCTGGTGCGTTTCAGCTGCCGTCAAGCTTTACGATGCCTGCGCTTCCCGCTCTATCCAGCATGCAGGGGAATCTTTTGGGCGGCAAGGCGCCAGCATCCTTGGTTTTTATGCAAGTGGCGAGGGGAAGTACTCGTGACAAAGCTTTTAAATATGCCAAGCAACAGGGATGGTTGGGGCGCGGGTATGCGCTCACCAAACGTAACAGCGGATGGACTACCGAACTCGTTGTCAAGGTATTGGATGATTATCGAAAGACCTATGTCCAACGGCATGCGAATTGTCCGGGCCCCAACAATGATTGCAGGGATGACGGAGTCTTTCAAGTTGATGCTACGCTCGTGCTGGATAACGCCGATGTTCAGAATACACCGCAACTCTCCGAAGAACTGGCGGCCTTGAAAAAACTCGATGTTACGGTGGTTTTTCTCGTATATCCACAGTAGGTAGCCCTTATTTGAGCTTAGATGGGTCCAACAACCGAGCGCCATGGTAAACCGTCAGCAGCTCGACGATATCCTTTTTAAGCCGATACACAAGTCGATAGTTTCCTAAGATTAATTCGCGCACGGCAGGATCGTTGAGTTCCGGGACGGTCCTGCCTGATTCTGGAAATTGGATCAGCCGATCAACGGCTTCAAATACATCGACGACAAAAAGACGAGCGTAGGGAGTGGAATCTTTGGCGATGAAACTAACGATGAAATCCAGGTCTTCCGCGGCTTGGAGCGTCCATCTC
>JACQPI010000055.1 GCA_016207585.1 Elusimicrobiota bacterium
CCCGTCATCCGCTCGGCTCCGGGGCTGAAGAAGATGACGCGGCCGGCCATGTCGGTCGTGCAGATGGCGTCCGAGGTAGCCTCCACGATCGCCTCGAGGTACTCCTTCGCCTGGATGTAATGCGTCGAGAGGTACACCAGCGGATGGGGCGTCGCCTTGGGAACCGGCCATTGGGTCTTCGCCGAGATTGCCATACCTGTTACTAGTATACACGGCGTCCAAGGTCGGGCCAGGGATAAAAGACCTATGCGCCTGCTGGGCCCAAAGACCCTGGGTTCGCGTGGAGCGCAAATTTGTAGAATGTTCGCGCAATGAGCAAGCTGGTTCTCGTGCGCCACGGCCAGTCGCAGTGGAACCTGGAAAACCGCTTCAGCGGCTGGGTGGACGTTCCGATCACCGAGGAGGGGCGGCGCGAGGCGCATCGCGCCGCGCAGTCCCTGGCAGGGATGCGCTTCGATGTCGCCTTCACGTCGGCGCTCGCGCGCGCCCAGCAGACTCTAGACATCATCCTAGCGGACCTCAAACAAGAAGGCATCCCCATCCATCGGGATGCCGCCATCAACGAGCGCCACTACGGAGCCCTGCAGGGACTCAATAAGGCCGAAACCGCCGAACGCTTCGGCGCCGCCCAGGTGCACATCTGGCGCCGCTCCTACGACGTGGCGCCGCCCGAAGGAGAAAGCCTCAAGGACACCGCCGCCCGCGCCCTCCCCTTCTTCAGAACCAAAATTTTACCGGAGGTCGCCGCAGGCAGGAAGGTGCTGGTCGTCGCCCACGGCAACAGCCTGCGCGCGATCGTTATGGAGCTCGACGGCCTCTCGAAAGAGCAGGTCATGGAACTCAACATCGCCACTTGCCGCCCCATCGTGTACGACCTGGATGCGGCCGGCCGACCCCTCCGGAAAACCGTTGTTTGACACATCTTCGTCGAAAGCAGTACTATAACCTTGTCGCAAGGAGGCACGTACAATGACCCCAATAAAACGACCGTCCTGGATCGTCTCTTTGTGTTGCGCCGCGCTGGCCCTTGCCGTCGCCTGCGCCCCTAAGAAGACGGTTCGAAAATCCGGCGACGAGACCGACACGGCCGCCCGCGCCGACGAGAAGGATCTCTCCGTGGAATCCGGCGAGGTCAATATCCGGGGCTCCGAGTTCCAAAAAGTCCCCGAGTTGCAGCCGATCCATTTCGCCTACGACGCCTACAGCCTGACGGAAGAGTCCCGCAAGCAGCTCAGGCAGAATGTGGAATATCTCAAGGGCAACCAGGATCTGGAAATCCTGGTGGCCGGCCACTGCGACGAGCGCGGCACCATCGCCTACAATCTGGCCCTCGGGCAGCGGCGCGCCAAGGCGGTCCGCGAGTATTACATTCGCCTCGGCATCCGCGGCAAGTCGATCGCCACCTTGTCTTACGGGAAAGAGAAGCCCCTATGCGCGGAGCACACCGAGGACTGCTGGACGACGAACCGCAGAGCGGAAACGACGGTCCGCGCGCGGACCGTCTCCAACCACCATCGTCCCGAGGACGCGGAAACTCCGCAATAATGCGCCGCTTCGGCCGCTGGCCGCAAGGAGTGGCCCTGGCGGCGGCTTGCTTGCTTTCCGGCTGCATCGCGACGCAGCGAGACGTCCTCGAGCTGGAACAGCAGTCCGATGAGATCAAGTTTCAGGTCTCCGAGCTAAAAAAATCGGTCGCCTCCCTGCAGGCGAACCAGGCGGATCTTGCGATCAAGATCGACCAGGTGCACTCCGATCTTTCCGTATTCACCGAAACGCTCAAGGATTCCCAAAACAGCATGGGGCAGCTCTCCTCGAAGATCGACGATCTCCAAGCGGTTCTCGAGCGGAAGATGAGCGGCCTTGGAGAAACGATCGGGAAACGCCAGTCCCAACTGGAGGAGCGTATCCAGGAAACCGAGGCCAAGGCAATCCAAGCCCAAAAAGAAGCGGAGAGACTGGCAACCGCCCGGTTGACCCCAAGCCAGCTGTTCCGCTCCGCCCAGACTCACCTCAATAAAAAACAGCACGCCCTCGCCGTCCAAGGATTCGAGACCTATCTGAAGAAATACCCGAAGGCGGAGGCGGCGGACCAGGCGCTTTATTTCCTTGGAGAAGCGCACTCGGCCCAGAAGGCGTGGGAAAAAGCCGCCCGGCAGTACGCCCTGGTCCTCGACAAGCATCCGAAGAGCAAGCTAACGCCGGCCGCGCGCTTGAAATATGCGACCTGCCTCATCCATATGAATACCGAGCTCGGCGAGGCGAAACGTTATCTGCAATCGATTTCCGAAGATTTTCCCAAGAGCCCTGAATCGGCCGCAGCCGTCAAGCTTCTCCAGAAAATCCCCCCAGCCAAATCCCGGCAGGAATGAGACTCCTCCCGCTGTTCCCATCCCGCCGACGGCCGAAATCGGCCGCCTTCGCCGCGGTTGTCGCCGCGCTCGGCGCGGGGCTTTGCGCCGTCGCATGGGCCCAAACCGAGGTCTATATCGGGGTCGAGGGAGCCCGCAGCAACAGCCCGCGGTGGGTGATCGGGTTGCCGCCGTTCCAGGCGGAACATAAAAGCCAGCCGGAGGAAACGCGTCTCGCCTATGAAATCCGCGAGGTCGTCCGGTACGATCTAAGCTTCTCCGGCTACTTTAAGCCGGTCGCGGCGCCCTCGGGCGCCGCCGCGGCCGATCCCCGGAAGGCGGCGCAGGACTGGAAACGGACAGGGGCCGGATTCATTCTCAACGCCGATGTCTCGAACGCCTCGGCCAAAACGACGATCACGATTTCCCTGCTGGACCTCGCATCGGAAGAGGCCGTTCTGGAGCGTTATTACCGCCAGGACACGCGCTCCTGGCGCTCGGCAGCCCACCAGTTGGCGGACGACGTGACCAAGCAGCTGACCGGGAAGCCGGGGATCGCGCATACGAAGATAGCCTTCATCAACGACAAAACGGGCAGCAAAGAACTCTACGCCATGGATTACGACGGCGAGGGACTGCGCCAGCTCACGAACGATCGCTCCATCGCGCTGCTTCCCCGATGGAGCCCGGATCGCAAAAAAATCCTTTATACGAGCTATAAGGCCGGAAATCCCGATCTCTTCGAGATCAATTTTGAACGCGGCACGACGCGGGTCTTCTCGAACCGCCAGGGATTGAATCTTGCCGGCGGTTTTTCGCCCGACGGGGCGCAGGCGGTCCTCACCCTCTCGATGCAGAAGAACCCGAACATCTATCTGGCGAGCCTCGCCGGCTCATCGGTCAAGCCGCTGACGCAGCATTTCGGAGTGGACGCCTCACCGACCTTTTCACCGGACGGCGGGCAGGTCGCCTTCGTGTCGGACCGCAGCGGCAACCCGCAGGTCCATATCCTCGATCTCGGCACGGGCCGAACCCGCCGCCTCACGCACCTCAATTGGTGCGATACCCCGGCCTGGTCCCCGACCGGGGAATGGATCGTGTTTTCCGGCCGGGCCAATTCGAAGGACCGGATGGACCTTTTTCTCGTCGACGTCACGGGCAACCAGGTCCGGCAGCTCACCCACGGCGAGGGCTCGAACGAGGATCCGGCATGGTCCGCGGATGGACGTTTTCTGCTCTTCACGTCGACGCGTCCTGGGCGAAGGCAGCTATTTGTGATGGCGGCCGATGGCTCGGCGCCCCGGCCGATCGCGGACATCCCCGGGAATTCCTTCACCCCGGCCTGGTCGCTCTGATATCGCACCCGCCCGACTTCTCGATCCCATTGAACCGGCCGGCCCGTCAGCGGGCGAAACAACGCCGGCAGCGGGCCTCGTACGTGTCGCCCGCTCCCACCACGATGCGCCGCTTGGTCTCGGCCCGGCGCTGGCTTTTGTTGGCGGGAGCGCCGCACACGACGCAGATCGCGAGGTTTTTGGTGACGAACTCGGCCAGAGCCATCAGCTTGGCGGTCACCTCGAAAGGGACCCCGCGGTAGTCCTGGTCCAGCCCCGCCGCGATCACGCGCCGGCCCTGGTTCGCCAATTCCTCGCAGACGGCAACGAGCTCATGCCCGAAAAAATGGATCTCGTCGACCCCGACCACCTGGGTATCCGCAACGACCCAGTCGAGGATCTGCTTCGCCGACTTGACGGGCCTCGACGGGATGCGCGTCCGGTCGTGAGAAATGATGTGGTTGCGGCCGTAGCGGACGTCCAGCGCCGAGTTGAAGACTTGGACCTTCTGGCGCGCGATGGTGGCCAGTCTCAATCGGCGGATGAGCTCTTGGGTTTTTCCGGAAAACATGCTGCCACAGACCACCTCGATCCAGCCGCCGGTCGAACCCACCCGCGCCGGAGCGCCGCTGCCGGGACCGCCGAATCCCCCGGGCGAGCGGATCACGTCCGCCTCCCGTACTGCCTGCGGTAATACGACCTGAAATCCAGCCGGCGCTTGAGCGGGCGCCACCAGAGGTCGTGGGTCCGGTACCAGCCGATCGTCTCGGCAAGGGCGCGCCTGAAGTCCGTTTCGGGACGCCACCCCAGATGCTTGAGCTTGGAGCAGTTCAACGCGTAGCGTCGGTCGTGGCCGGGACGGTCGGGAACCCGGCGGATCAAGGAACGCGGCTTGCCCATGATGCGCAGGACGCGCTCCACCAGTTCCCGATTCGTCGAGGAATAGGTTCCGCCGATGTTGTATGTTTCCCCCGTCGCGCCTTTTCTCAAAACCAGGTCGATCGCACGGACATGATCCAAGACATAAAGCCAATCCCGGACGTTCGCGCCGTCGCCGTACAAAGGGAACGGGATATCGTCCAAGAGATTGGTGATCAAGAGCGGGATCGCCTTCTCCGGATGCTGGTACGGGCCAAAATTATTCGAGGCCCGCGTGACGACGGCCGGCAATTTATGGGTAACGACATAGGACCGTACGAGGAGATCGGCGGCCGCCTTGGAGGCGGCATAGGGACTGTTGGGCGCCAACGCATCCGCTTCCAGGGAATGCCCCCGCAAGACGCTGCCGTACACCTCGTCGGTGCCCACATGGACGAAGCGCCCGACCCCCTGGCGCAGGGCGGAGTCCAAGAGCACCTGGGTCCCGATGACATTGGTCCGCAAGAACGCCGAGGCATCCTGAATCGACCGGTCCACGTGGCTCTCGGCGGCGAAATGCACCACCGCCTCCGCGTGACGCATGCAAAGTTCGACGACGCGCGGCTCGGCGATATCCCCGCGAACCCAGCGGTATCTCCAATCCCCGGAAAGGTCCTTGAGGTTCGCCGGGTTGCCGGCGTACGTGCGCTTGTCCAAATTGAGAATACGGCCGGAGGGATACCGCCGAAGAAAATAACGGATGAAGTTGGAGCCGATAAACCCAAGCCCGCCCGTCACTAAAAGTCGCATCGAATCTCAGGAGGCCCGGGCCGCCGAGCCGTCGACCGATCCGGGCGTCGAGGCGCGACGCTTGAAGTAGCGGTGCTTGAAGTAGTCCCACGTATCCCGGACGCCCTTCTCGAAGTTCATGACCGGCTTGTAGCCCAAGAACTTGCGCGCCGCGCCGATATCGGCGTACGTCTTGCGCACGTCGCCCGAGCGTTTCGGATAGTGCCTCCGCTCCAGCTTGCGGCCGACGATCCGCTCAATAATCCGGATAAGGTCGAGCAGGGAGTAAGTCCTGCCGTTGGCGATATTGAACGTTTCGCCGATGCCGCGTCGGGTTTTGGCGGCAAGCAGGTTCGCCGAGACCACGTTGTCGATGTGCGTGAAATCGCGGCTCTGGCGACCGTCCCAGTGGAGCTCCAACGGCTGCCCCAGATAAGCCTGTTCCATGAATTTCGGGACGACCGCCGAATAGAGAGATTCCGGGTCCTGCCGGGGCCCGAAGACGTTGAAGTACCGCAAGGAAACGGTCTCGAGCCCGTAGGTCTTGGCGAACATCATCGCATAATGCTCGCCGCAAAGCTTGGAGACCGCGTACGGGCTGACCGGCCCCGGTCGGTACCCCTCGCGCTGCGGGAAGCGCTTGGCGTCGCCGTAAACCGAACTGGAGGAGGCATAGACGAACCGGCGGACGCCGGCCTCGCGGGATGCGATCAGCATATGGAGGGTCCCCGTCGCATTGGCGTCGTGAGAGGCGGTCGGATTGTCCACCGACTTGGGCACGGATCGGATCGCGGCCTGATGGATCACGAAATCTACGTCCTGAACGGATCGGCGGCACACGGACAAATCCGCGAGGTCCCCCGTCACGATCTCCAGCTTGTCGCGAAAGGAGTCGATATGCTCGCGCTTCCCGGTCGAAAAATTATCCAGGATACGCACGCGCTTGCCTCGACGCAGCAGGGCCTCGGCGATGTGGGAGCCGATGAAACCGGCTCCGCCCGTGACCAGCCAAACCCTTTCCGATGGCATCTCAAGGCACCTCGACTCGGCTGGAATCGCCCACCATGATCCGGTAAGCGGCCGGCATGGAGTGCGATTGGACCACCTCGACCCGCTGCCCGATCAGGGAATCTTGAATCCGGCGGATGTTATGGAGACGCGCTTCCTCCAGGAGTATGGAATGCTCCACCTCGCTGTCCTCCACCGAGGTATTGAAATAAATCGACGTGTACGGCCCGACAAAAGACCGGACGATCTTGGCGTTCTTTCCGATGATCGCGGGGCCGCGGATCGTCGAATGCACGACGTGGGCCCCCTCTTGCACGACGACCCTCCCCTCGATCTTGGATTTTTCGTCCACCGAGGCGGTAGGGTCGACGGAAGCGGAGAGGGTATCCAGGATCAGGCGGTTGACCTCCAGGAGATCCTCCAGCTTTCCGGTATCCTTCCACCAGCCGTCGATATGCTTGACCGTCACCCGGCGCTTCTTATCGACGAGCCGCTGGATCGCGTCAGTGATCTCCAACTCCCCGCGGGCGGAGGGACGGATGCTCGCGATCGCCTCGAAGATCGAGGAATCGAACATATAAACGCCCACCAGCGCCAGGTCGCTTTTCGGCTCCTCGGGCTTCTCGACAAGCCGCACCACCCGGTCGCCGTCCATCTCGACGACGCCGAACTGGCGGGGGTTGGGGACCCTGGCGACCAATATCTGCGCGTTCGGCTTCTTGGCGGAAAAATCCTTGACCAAAGGGGTCAAGCTCTCTTTCAAAAGATTATCCCCTAAAAACATCAGGAAGGGGTGGGCCCCCACGAATTTTTTCGATATCTTGACCGCGTGCGCCAGGCCGAGAGGAGCCTCCTGGGGGATATAGGTCGCCTTAAAACCGAACCGAGAGCCGTCGCCGACCGCCGATTCGATCTCGGCCCGCGTATCGCCCACGATGACGCCGACCTGCTTTATGCCGGCGCGGGCGATCGCCTCCAGGCCGTAGAACAGGATCGGCTTGTTCGCGATGGGAATGAGCTGTTTGGCGGAGGTATGCGTGATGGGGCGCAGCCGGGTCCCCTTGCCGCCAGCCAAGACGAGGGCTTTTAACTCCATGACCGAAGCAGTCGCGGCCGATTGCGCCCTCGCAAACATCTGCGAGGACAGCTGTCCTCGGGAATATATTTCCGAGGGCGAGGAAATGGTTGTGACCAAGCCGGGGTACCCGCGCAGCGGGTCGGCGAGGAAATGGTTGAAGCGCGGCAGCGCGGAAACCGAGGCAAGCAGCCGAACACCATGACGGCGAGTCTAGCATTTCTGCCGGACGGATTCCCACGGTCCGGCCGTTCCATTGTTGGGCCCTTTCGGCCTATATTCTTAATTGGCGGCTGTTTATATAATGTCCGGCATAAGCACTCCGTAACGCTGCGTTGAAACCGGAGGGTTCCGATGAGTAAAAATCGTCTCGCCTTACCAGCGGTCTTTTTGTTGCTGTCGCCCGCGCTTGCTTTTGGGGATGAATCCGTTGAAACCGCCGCTGCCAAGGCCAGGGCGCAGCTGCCTCGCGCGGCGGCCTACGCGAAACATTCTCTCAACGGTATTCCCGCGGATGAACAACGACAGTTAATCGCCGAAGCGAACAGCAGGTTTGCCCGAATCGATGCCGCTCAAGAATTCATCAGGAACAGCGCTGAATTCTTGGGCTTGCAGTCGGCACAAGGAAAAATTTACGCAACATATCAGAATAAACATGCGCAGTATATCACGGAGAGGTATACCTGCAAAGACGACGTTTGCAGGGATCGAGTTGAAAAGAAGCGCACCCAACTGGA
>JACQPI010000048.1 GCA_016207585.1 Elusimicrobiota bacterium
GATGCATGGCTTGCCGCCGCGCTTTCCCGGCTCGATAATAATTAAACGGCTATAATCCATCGGATGTTTTTTCATCATTCGCCTTAGTGACATCCTCCGCCGGCACAAGGCTGGCGGCATCTTGCTCTTGCGCCGCGCATACCTACTATGGCCGGCCATAGTTCCAATTACGGCGTCTCCGCCGCTCCGGCCAGCGGAGCGGCAACCGGCAGAGGCGCGCTGACGCGTTTTTAGTGTAGCAGAGGAATCGATAAAAATCAATCCAACGGACAGGAATGGCATAATTGTTGCGTAGGCGCCCCGAGGAATTCTAGAATACAACGAAACGATGGATGAAACGTCTTCTCACGCGCCGCCCGGAGGGCATGCGTTTCTATCGGCCATGACGGCCGTCCTCGGCTCCTTCGTGACGCTGATCCTCGGAGGGTCGGCAACGGGCTACTTCCTGTCCCCGTTGTTCGAGAGCAAGGAGGAGGGCTGGGTGGATCTCGGCAGGGCCGATGCGTTCAAGGCCGAGACTCCGACGAAAGTCGAGTTCGTCGAGCGCAAGCGCGACGCCTGGGTGACGACGGAGCACAGGGCCTCGGCTTGGGTCGTGGCTTCCGAGGGCACGGCGATCACGGTGTTCGACCCGCGCTGCACGCATCTCGGCTGTCCGTTCCGCTGGAACGTGCTGGACAAGCGCTTTCTGTGCCCCTGCCACACCGCGGCCTTCGATATCAAAGGCCTCGTCGTCGGCGGGCCGGCGCCGCGCGCCCTCGACAGATACCCGGCCAAGGTCGTCGAGCAGCGGCTGCTCATCCAGCCCGCGGCGCGGGAAGAAAAAGAAACCGAAAAACCATGATCGCCTGGGTCCATGAGCGCACGGGGCTCGATCGCGTATGGAAGGCGCTTTTCGAGCGACATGTTCCCGAGGCGCGCGGCCCCGCGGCCTGGCTCTACACCTTGGGGAGCGCCTCGCTGTTCGTCTTCTTGGTCCAGGCCCTGACCGGCGCGCTCTTGGCGATGAGCTACGCGCCCACTCCCGACCACGCCTATGACTCGGTCCGCTATATCACCGGGCAGGTCGCCCTGGGAGGTTTCATCCGCGGCCTGCACCACTGGGGCGCGAGCTTCATGGTGGTCCTGGCCGTCTTGCACATGCTGAGGGTCTATTTCATGGGCGCCTACAAATATCCCCGGGAAATCACTTGGATGACCGGCGTCTGCCTGCTGCTCTTGGTCATGGGGTTCAGCTTCACGGGGGACCTGCTGCCTTGGGACCAAAAGGCGTACTGGGCCACCGCCGTGGGAACGAACATCGCGGGCCAGACGCCGGTGATCGGCGGCGTGGTCTCGCGGGTGCTCAAGGGAGGCTCGGAGATGGGGGCCGCGACCCTCACCCGCTTCTACGCCTTCCACGTGCTCGTCCTCCCGGCGCTCCTGGCCATGGTCGTACTCGTCCACCTTTTCCTAGTGGTCTGGCACGGCATCTCCGAACTTCCCGAGAGACGCCTTCAAGACGGCGACCCCCAAGGGCCCTAAGCCTCATGAGCTGGTACGAGCAATACCGCAGCCGCTACGCGCGGCTCAAGCAAGCCGGCAAGCCCTTCTTCCCATACGCCGTATTCAAGGATATGGTCGTCGTCTCGCTGATCCTCGCCGCGCTTTGCTGGCTCGCCTATTTCGCCGGCGCCGGGCTCGAGGACCTGGCCGATCCCACGGACTCGACTTACAACCCGAGGCCCGAATGGTATTTTCTGTTCCTCTTCCAGGCGCTCAAGTTCTTCCCCGGGAGGCTCGAGCCGGTGGCCGCCGTCGTCGTGCCCGGCGTCAGCGTGCTGTTGTTGCTGCTTGTGCCGTTGCTGGATCGCGGTCCCCTGCGCCATCCCCTCGACCGGCCGTTTTGGACCGGGCTGGGCCTCGCCAGCCTGGCCGCCTTCGGCCACCTCACATGGTCCGGCTATCACAGCCCGTTGATCAATCCGACCGTGGAGAAGGATCCGCTCATCTCGCGCGGCATCAGGCTCTACCGAGAGATGAGATGCGCCTATTGTCATAAGATCAACAAAAAGGGCGGGAATATAGGCCCCGAGCTCGACCGAAGCGCGGGCTCGGGATCCGAGGAGTGGCTCGCCAAGCATTTGCGCGACCCGCAATCCGTGACGCCCAACTCGGCCATGCCCAAGCTCAACCTCCTCGATGACGAGATACAGGCCCTGGTGGCCTATATGAAGTCGCTTGGCGAGCCCTTCACCGCCGAGGCCCCGAAGCTTTTCACGCAGAACTGCGCCTCCTGCCACCGGATCGGCGAAACCGGGGGGGAGGCCGGCCACGACCTCTCTCTGATCGGCTCGGCGCGGGATAAGGCATTCATCAAGAGATACATCGGCGACCCATCGAAAACGAACCCCGATTCTTCCATGCCCGGCTTCAAGGGACAACTCACCGAGGTCCAAATCGAGGACCTCTCCCGCTACCTCGCAGGCCTCGGCCGCTAAGGCGCTGGGCTGGGAATCAAACTGGCGGAAGTGTTGCGTTCATTCCCAACGAGCAGCGTAAAGGAGGATTGGGCCATGGGTTTACATCCGTTCACGATAGGTTTGTTTGCCGCGCTCGCCGCGGGCGGGGTGGCGTTCAGCGTCATCCTGCAGCAGCCGTGGGTCGCCGCCGCCGGGATCGCCCTGGGGTTCTTAGGCCTCCTTTCCATCAGGATCGCCCAGGAGTGGCAGCGGGCCGTCATCCTGAGGCTGGGGCGATTCGACCGGCTGAAAGGGCCGGGTTTCCTGGTCGTGGTCCCCTTCGTGGAGACGGTCCCCTACTGGATCGATCTCCGGACCATCACGACCCCGTTCACGGCGGAACAGACGCTCACCAAGGACGGCGTCTCCGTGGACGTCGATGCCGTCTTGTTCTGGCGCGTGGTGGACCCGAAGAAGGCCGCCCTGGAGGTGGAGAACTACCGGCAAGCCATCGCCTGGTCGGCTCAAACGGCCTTGAGGGACATCATCGGCGAAACCGACCTCGCGGAGATGCTCACCGGCCGGCAAAAGATAGACAACAGGCTGCAGGAGATGATCGGCCAGCGGACCGAGCCGTGGGGAATCAAGGCCCTCTCGGTCGAGATCCGAGACGTCAAGATCCCCGTGGCGCTCCAGAACGTCATGTCCATGCAGGCCCAGGCGGAACGGGAGCGGCAGGCCCGGGTCATCCTCGGCGACTCGGAAGTCCAGGTGGCCAACAAGTTCCACGAAGCCGCCCTGTCCTATACCAAGAATCCGGTCGCGCTCCACCTGAGGGCCTTGAACATCCTGCTCGAAGGAATGAAGCAGAACTCCACCGTGGTCATCGTCCCCTCCAACGCCGTGGAGACGATGGGGGGCGTGGGCGCGATGGCGGGGGTGACCTCGCTGGCCAAGGAGTTCGCCGTCCCCCGGCTCCAGGAAGCGGCGCCGCGGCCGGAGATGAAGCGTCCGGAGTCCTCTTGAAGCCAAGGGAGGCCGTTCATGGCGGGCTCGTCCGACGTCGACCTGCCGGCTTGGGCGCCTCTGGCCGCTCTGGCGGCCTTCGTCTCGGCCGCCCTGTTTTTCTGGCTTGACCCGCTGGGCTCCGGAGAGAAGACCCCGGAGCCTCCCAGGATCGAAGCCGCCTACTACGACGCGACTCCCGTCCGTCCCCTCAAATCCGGGCTGATGACCGAGGGAACCCCCTGCGGCCAGTGCCACGATTCGATGACGCCCCCCGATGAGGATCCTCGCAAACAGGGGACGTTCCACAAACAGATCGTCCTTCATCACGGAATGAACGTCCGCTGCTTCAATTGCCACAACAGGGAAAAGCGCGATTTCTTCATCGCGTACGGGGGAGAACCCATCCCCTACTCGCAAGTCGAGACCCTCTGCGCCAAGTGCCACGGGCCGCACTACCGGGATTGGAAGAACGGCGCCCACGGCCGCCGGAGCGGGTACTGGAACACGGCGATGGGGGAGAGAAAGACCCTGGTTTGCATCGGCTGCCACGATCCGCACTGGCCCGTCTTCAAGCCCCTCCATGCGACGCCGGCCCCGAGGGCCCTGCGGACGACGGCGGCGGCCACGGACGAACGCTGATGGCCGAGGAGAAGCCCCTTTACGAGGAGCCCGCCTTCCGCCCCGAGTTGGCGGGCGCTTCCGGCACTACCCGGCGCGAATTCATCGCAACGGCGGCGCTGGGGCTGGCGGTCGCGACGGCCGCGGCCCTCCTGCCGCTCCAGTACATCGAGGACTTTCCGACCCTGGAGGACTGGCTCAAGAAGCACTACAAGGAGCTCACCTCCGAAGAAAAGGAGGCGATCTTCGATCGGATCCGCAAGCAAGTCGAGATGGATTACGGGGTGCGGCCCCATCTGACGGACCCGCCCGCGCTCGATGGGGTTCAGTTCGCCTATGCCCTCAACATCGGGCGCTGCGTGGGATGCAGGCGCTGCGTCTACGCCTGCATGAAAGAGAACAACCAGTCCCGGAACCCGCAGATACAGTACATCCGCGTCCTCAAGATGAAGAAGGGCTCCATCAACGTGGAGAC
>JACQPI010000049.1 GCA_016207585.1 Elusimicrobiota bacterium
CCTGAAAAGCTCCTGATACCCTTGAGCCTGCTCGATCGGGGCGAAGGGGTGCAGCCGCCCGAATTCCGGCCTAGTGATCGGCAGCATCTCCGCCGCCGCGTTGAGCTTCATCGTGCAGGAACCCAGCGGAATCATGGAATCCAAAAGCGACAAATCCTTGGATTGGAGCCGCCGAAGGTATCGCGCCATATCGGTCTCGCTCCGGTAGCGCCGGAAGATCGGGTTCGCGAGACAAGCGCTTCGCCGCCGCAAGAGATGTTCCGGTTCCTCGGCGGCCGACCGCATGAGTTCGTCCAGGGGCTTTTCGATATCCCGGCCCTGCGCGAAGAGCTCCAGCAGCTCCTCCACATCGCGCGCCGAGGTCGTCTCATCCAAGGAGAGGCCGACCGCGCTGGAATCGATGCGGCGCATGTTGATCCGGCGCAGCCGCGCCGCCTCCACGACGTCGGCCAGCGGAGCCGCCGACTCGACTTTCAGGGTGTCGAAGAAGGGCCGCTCCCCGACGCGATAGCCCAAACGCCTCAGGCCAAGCGCCAAGGCTCGCGTCAAAAAGTGGATGCGCCGCGCGATGGCGCTCAATCCCTCCGGTCCGTGGTAGACCGCGTACATGCTCGCCAGGACGGCCAAAAGCACTTGGGCCGTGCAGATGTTGGAGGTCGCCTTTTCCCGGCGAATATGCTGCTCGCGCGTCTGAAGCGCCAGGCGCAAGGCCCTTCGCCCCCCGGCATCTCTCGAGACACCCACGACTCGGCCCGGCATCAAGCGCTTATAGGCATCCCGCGTGGCGAAAAAGGCGGCATGAGGCCCTCCATACCCCAGGGGGACGCCGAAGCGCTGGGTGGATCCGACGGCGATATCGGCTCCGAACTCCCCCGGCGGAGTCCATAAGGTCAGGCTCAACAGGTCCGCGGACGCCGTCACGAGCGCCCCGGCTTGGTGGGCGCGGTCGCAAAATTCCCGGTAGTCGAAGACGGCCCCCTCGGTCGCGGGATACTGAACCAGCGCCCCGAACGTCCCGGCATGCGCCTTGAAATCGAACGTTGGGTGGTCCCCCACCATAACCCGCACCCCCAAGGGCACGGCGCGCGTGCGCACGACCGCGATCGTCTGCGGATGGCAGCCGCTCGAAACAAAAAATACGCGGGCGTTCGCATCCGCCTTGGCCGCCCGGCTCATGGCCATCGCCTCGGCCGCGGCGGTGGACTCGTCGAGCATGGAGGCATTGGCGACCTCCAGGCCGGTCAGCTCGGCCACCATCGTTTGGAAATTGAGGAGCGCCTCCAACCGCCCCTGGGAAATCTCCGCTTGATACGGAGTGTAGGGCGTGTACCAGCCGGGGCTCTCCAGGATATTGCGCACGAGGACCGGCGGAGTGATGCAATCGTAGTAGCCCAAGCCAATGTAAGAGCGAAAAACCTGGTTCTTCGAGGCCAAAACACGCAACTCCGCGAGCGCCTCGGTTTCGCTTTTGGACGCGAAAGCCGGCAAGGATCTGGCGCGGATTCGCCGCGGCAGCGCGGCGTCGGTCAAGGCGTCCAGGGAGGCGCTGCCCAAGGTCTGCAGCATCCGCCCGATATCCTCGGGTCGCGGCCCGACATGGCGGGAGGCAAACTCCTCGCGAGTCTCCGAGGGGTGGGAAGCCTTGGGCAGGGGAAGCGCGGCCCGCGGGTTCACGGATGGGCTTCCGCCTTCAGGAACTCCTCGTACTGCACATGGGTCATCAAGGCGCCCTGCTCTTTTCCATCGTCCAAACGGATGCGGAAGAACCAACCCTGTTCGTAGGGGGATCGGTTCACGAGAGCCGGATCTTGCCCCAGCGCCGCGTTCACCTGCGTCACCTCCCCGGAAAGAGGCGCGTAGATGTCGAAGGCAGCCTTGACGGATTCCACCACGGCGCACGCCTCGCCCCCCTTGACGCGCCGCCCGATCCGAGGAAGTTCCACGAACACGACGTCGGTGATTTCATGCTGGGCGTGATCCGAAATGCCGACCACCGCCTCCTTCCCCTCCAAGTACGCCCATTCGTGCGATTTTGCAAAACGACACTGCTCCGGCGATGGCATTACCTTCTCCTCCTCAGGAACCGTTTTTTGGCATAGGACGCGAATAAAACGGCAGGGCGGTCACCTCGGCCGCCACCTTCCGGCCGTGAAGCTCGACTTCCACCCTCATCCCTTCCGAGAAGTTGGGAGGGGTCAAATACCCAATCCCGACGCCGATTTGCAGCGACGGCGAAAACGTGGCGCTCGTCAAAACTCCGCAACGCCCCCCCTCCGCGAACACCTCCGTCCCTGCCCGGGGAACGCCGCCTCCCCGCAGCTTAAGGCCCGTCCACTTTTGCCCCAAGCCGCGCTCCTTTTGCCGCATCAGCGCATCGCGACCTATAAAGTCTCCCTTGTCCCACCGAACGACCCAGTCGTAGCCGGCTTCGAGAGGCGTCCGGTCATCATCGATATCCTGGCCGTACAACAAAAACCCCGCCTCCAACCGCAGCGTGTCCCGCGCGCCCAGGCCGCAGGCCGCCAACCCGAAGGAGCGCCCCCGCGTCATCAATTCCTCCCAGAGCCGCGTCACGATCTCGTTTGGGACCACCGCCTCGAAGCCGTCCTCGCCGGTATAGCCCGTGCGTTGCACGATGGAAGGTTGGCCGAACAGGGGAACCTCCAACACGCCGAATCGCGGCAGCGCGGCGCAGCCCGGGACAAGCTCCGCCAGCAGTTGGGCGGCTCGCGGTCCCTGGATCGCCAGCATGCCGTAACCGGCGCTTTGATCCCGAAGCTCCACGTCCGCGTCCCGAGCCTGCTTCCGGAACCATTCGAAATCCTTTTCGGTCGTCGCCGCGTTGACGACGACCAGATATCGGTTTGGAGAAAGGCAGGAGATGATGACGTCGTCCACTACGCCGCCGCTCTCGTTGAGAATATGGGAATAGACCGCCTTGCCAGGAGGCGCGCGCCGGACGTCGTTGGATGCGACCCGCTGAAGGAACTCGAGAGCGCCGCGCCCTTGCGCGAATATCTGGCCCATGTGCGAAACGTCGAAAAGCCCGCAGTGGGCCCGCACCGCCTGATGCTCCTTCAAGATCGATGTGAATTGGATCGGAAGCTCCCACCCGTGGAAATCCACGAGCTTCGCTCCCATGTCCTTGTGGGTGTAATAAAGGGCGGTGCGCCGCAACGCCGCAACCGTGCTCATAAGGTCTCCGGGGAAACTTCAAAACCTTTTATATCAAATATGCTTCCAGCCGCGCCATGACCTCGCGCTCGTCGGACGCAAACCCGGAAGAAAGCCCTAACGACGGATTTCAACGTCGATCCCGCCGGCCAGGACTGCGCTGAGATGAGCCCCTAGGCGCGAGCGGAATTCGTGATCCGTGAAGCGGATGTCCGCGTAGAAGTATCCATCGGCGTCTTTTGCGGACGAGAGCACCCGCGCGCGAACCGCAACAAACGATACCCCCGCCAGCTCAAAATCCAGCGATAACGCTTCTCCACGGCACAGACGAAAATAGCTGAGCAGCTCCGCGCCGGCCGAATGGATCTCCGTCAGATGCCCCCACCCTTCGGCCCGCAATAAGACGTCTTGGAACGAAAATCGCGCGGGGACATTGCGCGGCGCGCGCGTTTTCATGAAGCGGGAATCTTGGATAAAGGCCTCGGGAGCTCGTGGCTCAGGAGCCGCCCCGGCAGCTCGCCTCCCCCCGAGCTCTCCGCGACGCTCCAAAATTGCTCCCCGTCCCAGACGAGTCCCGTCGGCCGCCACCGCCCCGACTGATATTCGCGAAGCGGCACGCGGTAAACGACGAGCCGGGGGTCCTTGATGTCGTGGCGCAAAAGCTCGCGATTGGCGGCATCCAGCGACCACAAGGTTTTCCCGTCGAAGGCAAGCGCGGCGGGCTTGACGCCCGGATAGTCGTAGGCCTGGAGCACGGTCATTCGCTCGTCCAAAAGATGCTTGCGCAGCTTGAAGTGCCTGGAGTCCAACGACCACAGATAAAGCCCGTCATAGGCCAGTCCCACCGTCTGGCCCAGGGCGGCCGGATAGCGCGACAACACGGTGAGCCGATCGTCGAGCATATGCTTCGACAACACGCCGGAGGCCGAGACGACCCAGAGGCAGTCGCCGCCGAATGCGATCGCCGTCGGAGGCTCCTGGGGCAATGGCATGCCGCGCCGCACCGCCCGGCTTCGAGGATCGTGCCGGTATATGACCCGAGAATACCAATCCGCCACCCAGAAGTCGCCGCGCCCGAAGGCCATGCCGGCCGGATGCGAGTACGGAAGGTCCCACTCGGTCGGCGCCGGAGGCTGAGCCTCTCGGCGCTCCTGGCGAAAGTCCAAGAGGGAATATCCAAAGGCGGCGCCGAAAAAAAGCGCGGCCGCGGCGGCGTAAAAGAGCCCCCGGCGAGTCCGCTCCATGGGCCGGACCACCTCGATCCCCATCCCCTGAAAACGCAGCGCCTTGGAGAGGCAGGCCGAAAGGATCTCGCGGGTCCACGGGGTCGAGATTACTTCCTGGGCTCCCAGACGAAGCAGCTCGACGCTGCGCGCCGCATCGCGTTGCGTCGGGGCGACAAGGATGGGAACCAGGGGCCGCGCGCGCCGGATCTCTTGCAAGAGCATCTCGGCCCGCTCCTCGGCTTCCGCCACGACCACCATCGCTTGCGGCCCTTGCTCTAGAAGCTCCGGCAGGTCTTCGGGCCGCGCGGCCCAGGCCACGCGATACCCCGACTCCTCGATCGTCAGAATCATTTCCCTCCGAGACCTTTCTTGACAAGCCAGAAGCCCGATCAGCGACATAGACCCCTCAAGGCCCCGGTTCCCGGGTCGGCGACGGGATAATCAAAAAGCTCCCCTCTTGCGGCAGCCCGCGCTCGATCTTATCGGAGTTCGCATTGTAAATCAGCTCCCACAGATTAGGGTCCCCATAATGCTGGGCTGCGATCGAACGCAAAGTATCCCCCGCCGCCACCTTGTGTCTGCGCGGGAAAGGCGGCGGCTTGGGAGGCGGCGGGGGCTTGACCTCCCGCTTGGGCTTCGGAGCCGCGATCTCGTAGCGTTTTTCCTCGGCCAGTTTTTCCAAACCCCTCATCCGCTCCTGCGTAAGCTTGAGCCGGTTTTCCGTCGCCTGAAGCCGCTCCTGCGCCGCCTCTTGATTCGCCTGCGCGGCTTCGGTCTGGGACCTGAGAGTTCGGCGCCGGCTCTCGAGCTCCGACAGTTCCGAGCGAAGATCCTCCGCCTGGCGCGCCGCCGTCCCGATGAAGCGTCCGTAAAACGAGGGGGCGCCGAATTTGTAGGTGACGGTCATCTGATAGGCCCCGCCCGGCCGGGTCATCCCGTTGAAAGGCACCGTCATGGCATAATCGATGAAAACGGGGGAGAAGTTCGCCCCTATTCCGAATGCGATCTGCGTGATTCCGTCCAGGGGCAGCCCCTTTCCCATGCGGAACTTGAGCAACCCCTCGTAGAATCCGGCCTCCAAACCCGGAAAAAACTGGGTCAGCCCGCGGCGCACGCGCAGGTCCGAGGCCAAGGTCAGCCAGTTTTGCCACGTGTAGGCCGAGCCGAGATTGAAGGAGGGGGTCGGCAATCCCACGTCGGTCGTCAAATCGGTGACCGACAACCCCGTCTTAAGTCCGACATTGGTATCAAATAACGCCCCGACGTCGAGCCCGAGCCCCTGCTTGACCCCCTTCGCGGCGTCCACGCTGAGTATCTTTAGATTCGCGCCCGCCTTCAAAGGCCGGACCAGCGCCAGCTCGGGCAGCCGGAAAGCCTCCGAATAATGCATCAAAAAAACGTCGCGGTCCCCCGCGTTGTTTTGGCGTTGGTTAAAAAAGCCGGCGCCGACGTTGGAATTCGCCCGGAGGGTGAATGGGCGCGTGTACGCCAGGGCGAAGGTCGAAAGCGGCCCGACCGGGGAAAACATCCGTCCGAGCGCAGCGCCCAACTGCGTGAAGTCCCCCCCGGCCGCGCCGGCCGGGTTGTAGAATAATCCGAACGGTTCGTCGGAAATCGCGGTGTAGGCCATCCCCATGCCCATCGGCCTGGCGCCGGGGAGGACATCACTGAAATTGGCCGCCCGCGCGACGGAATTAAGAAAAAGAGCCGCCGTCGTCATAAGAACCCGAAGAACGCCCGTCACGGAGAAGTCGCGCATAGGGCGAAAATAGTGTGCGTCGCCTATGTTACGTTTTCTATAGCTTGACCGGACTTGAAGAAAACGACGGCAAGGGGCGGGAGGGTGACTTTAACGGAAAAAGAGCGGCCATGCCACGGGATGGGTTCCGCGTGCGCCGCGCCGAGGTTGCCGTGGCCGCCGCCGCCGTACATCTGCGCGTCGCTGTTGAGGACTTCGGCCCACCTCCCCTCCCTGGGGACGCCGATGCGGTAGCCTATCCGGGGCACCGGCGTAAAGTTGCAGGCCACCAATATCCGATCCCGTGCGGCTCCGCCCTTTCGCAAGAAGCTTAAAACGCTGTTGTCGGTATCGCTGCAATCGATCCACTCGAAACCGCCCGGCTCCGCGTCCAACTCGTGCAGGGCCGGCTCCCGGCCATAGAGGCGGTTTAAGTCTTGGACCCAGCGCCGAAGCCCGGAATGCGGCTCGTATTGAAGCAGATGCCATTCGACGCTCGACTCGTGGTTCCATTCCCCGCGCTGCCCCAGGTCGGCGCCCATAAACAGGAGCTTTTTTCCAGGCTGGCCGAACATGTAGCCGTACAAAAGCCGCAGGTTGGCGAACTTCTGCCAATCGTCGCCGGGCATCTGGTGCAGCAGGGAGCCCTTGGCGTGCGTGACCTCGTCGTGGGAAAGCGGAAGGATGAAATTCTCGTGATACGCGTAGATCATGCGGAAGGACAATCGATCGAGATGATACTTGCGGTGCACGGGATCCTTGCGCAGGTACTCCAACGTGTCGTGCATCCATCCCATATCCCATTTAAAACCGAAGCCCAAGCCTCCCAGATACGACGGTCGCGAAACCATCGACCAGGCGGTCGATTCCTCCGCGATCGTCTGGGTGTCCGGATGGACGCGGTACACCTCTTCGTTGAGCCGGCGCAAAAACCTCACCGCCTCCAGGTTCTCGCGCCCCCCGTAGATATTGGGTATCCATTTCCCCTCCTCGCGCGAGTAATCCCGATACAGCATCGATGCGACGGCATCCACCCGAAGGCCGTCGGCATGATAGCGGTCCAGCCAAAAGAGCGCGTTCGAGGTCAGGAAGCTTCTCACTTCATGGCGCCCGTAGTTGAATATGGAACTGCTCCAATCCGGATGGAAGCCCTCTCGGGGATCCTGGTGTTCGAAAAGGTGCGTCCCGTCGAAAAACGAGAGCCCGTGCGAGTCGGTCGGGAAGTGGGAAGGCACCCAGTCGAGGATCACCCCGATGCCGCGGCGATGAAGCCTATCGACCAGGCACATGAAGTCCTGGGGCGTCCCGTAGCGGCTCGTGGGCGCGAAGTAGCCGGTAGTCTGGTAACCCCACGAGCCGTAGAACGGATGTTCCATGACGGGAAGGAGCTCGACGTGCGTATAGCCCATTTCCGCGGCGTAATCGGCCAAGAGCGGAGCGATCTCCCGATACGTCAGCGAACGGTTTCCTTCCTCCGGGACCCGCCGCCAGGAGCCGAGGTGGACTTCGTAGATCGAGATCGGGGCGCCGAGCCCGTTTTTGGGGCCGCGCCGAGCCATCCAGGAATCGTCTCCCCAGACGTATCCGATATCCCACACGATGGAGGCCGTGCGCGGCGCCGTTTCGGCGTGGAAGGCGAAGGGATCGGCCTTGTCCACGGTATGACCGCCCACCTTGGACTCAAGATGGTATTTGTACTTCGCTCCGGGCAGCACCGCGGGGATAAATCCCTCCCAAATCCCGGAACGATCCCGGGGGCGCAGCGGATGGCGCGAATGGTCCCAATGATTAAAATCCCCGATCACGGATACGCGCGCCGCGTCGGGAGCCCAAAGCGCGAAATGAACCCCGACCTCGCCGCCCGATCGAGCGGGATGCGCCCCGAGTTTTTCATAAAGACGGGAATGCGTTCCCTCGTTAAAAAGGTAAAGGTCTTCCTCGGTCAACAGGGAGGTATCCATAAGCTCCTGACTCAATTTGGCGCCGCCCTCGAGAGGCCGGGGATCCGTCCGTAGATTTCCGTCAATGCCCTGAGCCGGCGAGCGATCGGGGCGGTCAAGGCTGCGTCCGTCAAGCGCCACCTCCAATTTCCACGGACCGTCCCCGGCAAGTTCATGCGGGCGCCCGACCCCAAGCCGAGGAGATCCTGCGCCGGGGCGATCGCGACGTCCGCCGGCGACATCCAAGCCAGGCGGATCATGTCCCAATGGATTTCCCTCCCATCCGTTCCCGCGTAGCGCGATACCCATCGCCGCTCCTTGGGGGGCAGGCGGCGGAACCACGCCGCCGTCGTCTCGTTGTCATGGGTCCCGGTATAGACCACGCAACGGCGCGGATAGCGATGGGGCAGATGGTCGTTGGTGCACGAATCCCCGCCGAAAGCGAACTGGAGCACCCGAAGCCCGGGAAATCCGCATCGGTCGCGCAGCGCGAACACCTCGGGAGTCGCCGCCCCCAAGTCCTCCGCGGCTATTTCCAAGGAGCCCAGGACATCGCGGGCCCTATCGAAAAGATCCGCGCCCGGCCCATCGACCCAGCGTCCGCCTTGAGCGGTGCGCGAGCCCGCGGGAATTTCCCAGTAACGCTGGAATCCGATGAAGTGGTCCAAGCGGACCGCGTCGAAACGGTCGAAGGTCACGCGCAAGCGGTATACCCACCATTCGTATCCGCCCTGTCGATGGACGTCCCATCGGTAGAGCGGATTTCCCCATAGTTGCCCCGTCTTGCTGAAGTAGTCGGGGGGCACTCCCGCCATCATGGTCAATCGCCCGTCCCCATCCAAGGAGAATAGCTGCGGTTTCGCCCACACCTCCGCGCTGTCGTGAGCCGCATAGATCGGCACGTCTCCCAGGAGGCCCAGGCCGAACTTCCGGCAGTGGTCTCGAAGCTCGGACCATTGGCGCGAGAATTGGTGCTGAACAAAGATGTGAAACCGCAACCGGACATCCAATTTCCGACGAGCCTGGGCCAGCGCCTCGGGCTGGCGCAGCCGCAGCGCGCCTTCCCATTCCACCCAAGGCGCCCCTTGATGGGCCTCTTTTAAGGCGCAAAAAAGAGCGTAGTCCGGCAGCCAGAAAACGTTGGCGGCCGCGAACGCTTCGAGCCGCTCCCTATCGATGGAAGAGGCATTTTTTTCGAACGTCCCGAAGGCCTTCTCAAGCCGAGCCTCCTTGAACCGCTGCGCTTGCGGATAATTGACCCGGTCGCGCGGCAGGCCTTTGGGCGGGACCAGATCCGCCGGCTCCAGCCAGCCCTCCTCCGCCAAACGGTCCAGGCTGATCAAGAGAGGGCTCCCGGCGAACACGGAGAACGCCGCATACGGCGAGTGCGCCGCGGCGGGCGGATGGATGGGGAGCATCTGCCACCAGCTCTGCCCGGCGGCCGCCAAGAGCTCCGCGAAGCGGCGGGCGGAGGATCCCAGATCGCCGATTCCGTGCGGTCCGGGCAGCGACGTCGGGTGCAGCAGGATGCCGCCGGCGCGATTCGAAAGGGAAGGGCGTCGCTCCATTTCCAAGTGCATCGTATCAAAATTATCGACTGGGAGGCACGCGCCGGCCGGTTTCGAGGGGAAATTGATACAATCCTCTTAATGCCCGCTATCGAGATATCGGACCTCACCAAAGAATTCCGCGTCCCGGAGAAAAATCCGGGGCTTTGGAACGCCGCGAAATCTCTGCTGCGCCGCCGCTTCCGAGCGATCCCCGCCGTCACGGGCCTGAATTTTTCGATTCAGGAAGGCGAACTGGTCGGCTTTCTGGGCGCCAACGGGGCCGGAAAGACGACCACCCTCAAGATGCTCTCGGGCCTGCTCCATCCCTCCTCCGGCACGGCCAACGTCCTGGGCTATACCCCATGGCAAAGACGCACCGCATTTCAAAAACAGTTCTCCCTCGTCATGGGACACCGCACGCAGTTGTGGTGGGAGCTGCCCGCCCAAGAAACGTTCCGCCTCAACCAGGAAATCTACGAAATCCCCGACGCGCAGTATCGCGCGACCGTCGAGGAGCTCGTCGAGCTCCTCGAGCTGCGGGACTGCATGTCGATACCGGTCAAGAAGCTGTCCCTGGGGCAGCGGATGAAGGCGGAGTTGGCCGTTTCGATCCTCCATCGCCCCAAACTCCTGCTCCTCGATGAGCCGACCCTCGGGCTCGACGTCGTCATGCAGAAAAAAATACGCCAATTCATCCTGGAATACAACCGGCGCTACCGGGCCACGATCCTCCTGACCAGCCATAACATGGACGACGTGGTGGAGCTGTGCCCGCGCGTCATCCTCATCGACCACGGCCGCCTGCTCTACGACGGCTCCCTGCGCCAGGTCGTGGAGCGCTATGCGCCCCATAAGGTGATCCGCGCCGACTTCAACGAGGCCGTGTCGCCCGTCGAGCTCGCCCGCATCGGCCGCATCGCGCAGTACCAGGGAACACGGGCGGTGCTGGAAGTCCCCAGGGGGGAGGTCTCTCCCAGGGCGGCGGATCTCTTGACTCATTTTCCGGTGGCGGACCTCACGATCGAGGAGACCCCCATCCAGGAAGTGGTCCGCCGGCTCTTCACGCAGGCCCCTTCGAAAGCGGCGCCCCGCGGATGAGCAAATACCTCTACGTCTACACGCTCAGCCTGCAAAACGTTCTTCAGCGCAGGGCCTCCCTCCTCATGGACCGGGTCGGCGGGATCGCGACCCTGCTCGCCCTCTACTTTTTCTGGTCCTCCATCTTCAAGGATTCGGCGACGGTCGCCGGCTATCCGAAGGCACAGATGCTCACCTACGTGCTGATGATGAGCTTGTTGCGCTCCCTCGTCTTCACCGGAAGGGGCTGGGAGGTCGTGGGAGAAATATCCTCGGGCCGCCTATCCAATTACCTCATCCGGCCCATTCGCTACTTGGGCTACTGCCTATCCCTCGACCTAGCCCAAAAGACGGTGCACTGCGCGGCGGCTGTTTTCGAAATATCCATCCTGATTCTTGTTTTGGGGGCGCCGTTTCACATCCCCCAAAGCCCCCAAACATGGGTCTTGTTCCCGATCATCGCAACGTTTTCCACGCTTCTTTTTTTCCTGCTCGAATTCCTGGTGGCCTCCCTCGCGTTTTGGACCTCGGAGTCCGGGGGGCCGCTCTTCTGCTTCGACCTCTTGGTGCAGTTCCTGGCCGGGGCCTTCTTCCCCCTCGACGTCCTGCCGCGCGCGCTTCAGGCCGCGCTCTACATGACCCCATTCCCCTATTTGGTCTTTTTCCCGATCGACGTTTATCTGGAGCGCGCTCCAACCGAGATGGCCCTCAAGGTTCTCGCGACGCAAGGCGCGTGGCTGGTGGTGGTCGGCATGGCGGCCGCGACCGTTTGGCGGCGAGGCCTGCGCAACTACGCCGCCGAAGGAGGATAGCGGCGTGAACGTCGCCCGCCTGCGGCAGCACTTCAAGATTTGGCTGAGGATCGCCGCGATGAGCCTGTCCGCGCAGCTTTCCTACGGCCTCGGGTCGTTCGGTTTTCTCCTGGGCAAGCTCATTCGGCTCTTCTTCTTTTTCGCCTATCTCCTGGCGATTTTCCGGCACACCGATCGCGTAGCGGGCTACTCGCTTCACGAAATCGCGCTCTTTTTCCTCACATTCAACCTCATCGACATCGTCGCGATGGTCCTGTTTCGGGGGGTCTACGCCGCCCGGCGCGTCGTGGAAGAAGGCGATTTCGACTACCACCTTATCCAGCCGTGCTCGCCCCTGTTTCGCATGGCGGCCTCCAACGTGGATTTCCTGGACCTCGCGACGCTGGCGCCCGTTCTCGCCCTGCTGGCCTGGGCTGGGCCCGCCGTCCCGGGCGGTCTCGATCCCTGGCGCATCGGGCTTTACGCGCTGCTTCTCGCCAACGGCATCGCGATCGCGCTGGCCCTGCATGTATTCGTGGCCGGGGTAGCCGTCAGGACCCAGGAGCTGGAAAACACGATTTGGATCTACCGGGACCTCATGTTCCTGGGGAAGTTCCCCGTGGATGTCTACGCCTGGCCCCTGCGCTGGGCCCTGACCTTCCTCGTCCCCATCGGGGTCATGGTCTCCTTCCCGGCCAAAGGACTCTTGGGAACCCTTAGTCCCGCTTGGACAGCCTATGCGCTGACGCTCGCGTCGCTGCTTATGGCGGCCAGCGTCTGGTTTTGGAAAAAATCGATAGCCGCCTATACCTCGGTCTCCTCATGACGCCATTTTCCTCCTTTCCGCCCCGCCGCCACTATGAAAGGTTTCCCTGCCTCCTTCCGGTGCGCGCCCGCGTCGCGGGCAGCGGCCGGCATTCCGAGGGCCATATGCTCAACATCAGCATGGGAGGCGGCCTGCTGCGGCTGCAAGGCACGGTCCCCGTGCCGGCCGACCTTCATCTAGATATGGAAATCGAGGGCAAACGCCTGCATCTGCACGGGCATGTCGTCCGGGAAGCGGGATCGGATCCCGACACGGCGGGCGCGTCGTTATACGGCCTGTCGTTCGATTCAGACCCCTCGATTCAGAAAACCCTTCGGAGTCTCGTGGATTGGATTAGAACGCAAAAACCGCCCGGCAGCCGCTAAGGAAAGAGGCGCGCGTCAGGCTTCGACGTCGAGGCGGTACCCATACGCCTGCACCGCGGTAATGCGTTCACCCCACGAGCCCAGGGCGGTCCGCAGCCTGCCGATCGCGACGTCCACCGTCTTCAAATTCATGCGCATGCCCATGCCCTCTCCCCACACGCGCTCCATAAGGAACCGCCGGCTTAGGACGCGGCCGGGCTTTTCCAGGAAGGCCGCCAGGAGATCGAACTCCTTGGGGGAGAGATGGACCTGTTTCCCGCTCACCTCGACCAAATGCCGGTCCAAATCCAGCAGGATCCCCTTGGCCCGCAACACATGCGCGGGTTCCGGAGGGGTCCGGCTGCGGCGCAAGAGCGCCTCCACCCGCGCTAAAAGCTCCTGATTGGCGAAGGGCTTGGCGAGATAATCGTCTCCGCCCGAACGCAACCCCTCCGCCTTGTCCTCCGGCCGGCTTCGGGCGGTCAAGAACAAAACGGGAAGCGTTTTGAACTCATCCTGGGTCCGCATCTCCTTGATCAGCTGCATCCCGTCCGTGTCCGGCAAGGAGCGGTCCACGATGGCGAGATCGGGCCGTAACTTGATCAAAGCGCCCTTGGCCTGGAAGACAGAGGAGACCGCCCGAACCTTGTATCCGCTGGCGGTCAAGAGGTCCTGAACGAGGCTGCGGACGTTGGCGTCGTCTTCAACGACGAGGACCAAAGTGGTTTGGGCCATCGTCCCTGATTGTATAGCATAGCGATCTAAAAGTCAAAATCCTTCTTGCGTCGCTTGACTCGGTACATCGCCTCGTCGGCCCGCCGCAGGAGGGAGCCGGGAGAGTCGCCGGGGCGCAATGCCGCGGCGCCGCAGCTCAGGGACGCGTCGCGCGTCGTCTCGTCGGCCGCCAGAGCGACGCCGATGCGTTGGGCGACGATTTCGGCTTTGCGCAGCCCCAGCCCAGGCAGCAGCACGATGAACTCGTCGCCTCCGTACCGGAAAGCGGCGTCGACGCCGCCGCGGATCGATTGCGCGATGACGGCGGCTGTGCGCCGCAAAAGCCGGTCCCCGGCCACATGCCCCCGGGAATCGTTGACCCGCTTGAAGCCGTCCATGTCCATGAGGAGGATCGAGAGGCGTCCGCGCTGACGCTTGGCCCGCTGCAGCTCCTGAGCCAGTTTTTCCTGGAGATGCCTTTGATTATAGAGTCCCGTCAATTCGTCGGTGATCGACATCTCGCGCAACCGGCGCTCCAATTCCACCCGTTGCGTGATATCCTTGGAGATGCCCAGGGTGCCGATCCAATTTCCGCTGCGGTCCTTCAGCAGCGCCGCCGACATGCTGATAGGCACGCGGCGCCCGCGCACGGACAACACCGTCTCGTAGTTCTCGATCCGGCCCCGGTCGATCAAGGACCGCATGATGCGATTGGCCTCCTCGACCCCTCCTTCATAAAGAAGGTGCGCGGGCAAGCCTACGATCTCGCGGGATCTCAGACCCGTCATCCGCTCGGCTCCGGGGCTGAAGAAGATGACGCGGCCGGCCATGTCGGTCGTGCAGATGGCGTCCGAGGTCGCCCCGACGATCGCCTCGAGGTACTCTTTCGCCTGGATGTAATGCGTCGACAGGTACACCAGCGGATGGGGCGTCGCCTTGGGAACAGGCCATGGGGCCTTCGCCGAGATTGCCATATCTGCTACTTATAGTATACACGGCGTCCAAGATCGGGCCAGGGATAAAAGACCTATGCGCCTGCTGGGCC
>JACQPI010000050.1 GCA_016207585.1 Elusimicrobiota bacterium
GACGAAAAGACGCCCGGGACGATCTTGGCCGGAGAAGTTTTGGACCTTTCGTGCTACCTGAGCCATGGAGGCCGGGGAAAGGAGCATAAGAAGTGCGCCAAGATGTGCATTCTAGACGGCGGCCCGGCCGGCCTTCTGACCGACGAAGGCGCGGTCGTCCTATTCGTGGAAAATCACGACAAAAAGAAAGAGTATAAATCGCTCGCCAACTACGCCGGAGACAAAGTCAAGGCGACCGGGACTCTGGTCAACAAGAACGGTATGCGGGCGCTTGTCCTGGACAAGCTGGAACCGGCCAAGTAACACTTCTTATTAAGAAGCTCCCTCGCGGTGGCGATCCCTTGGTGGCTGTTTCATCCCGTTGCGGTGCACTTTCCGATCGCCCTACTGAGCATCGGCCTTCTGACCGGTGTTTGGGCGCGCGCGAGACGGTTGAACTGGTTTTTTGACGCCGCCACCGGACTGCTTTGGCTCGGAACCTTGTTAGCGCTCGCCGCCATGGGCTCCGGGCTCCTGGCTGAAGAGACAGCTCCGCATATACCATCGGCCTGGAGAACGATCGAGACCCACGAGGAACTCGCCTTCTGGACCGTTGGGATTTTTGTTTGCCTGTCGATTTGGCGTTACGCGGCATTCTATCAGAGTGACTCCCTGTCGTGCATACCAACTATGGCCGGCCATAGTTCCGGTCACGACGTCTCTGCCGAGTATCGGGGCGAGCGGTATCCGACGGGGAAACTGAGCAGTGAATCGCGATCCGGGGAAGGTATTCGTGCCGCGCGAGGTCGGTTGCGCGCGCTTGCCGCGGACGAACGGATTTTTCTGGCCGGCTGGCTTATCGCCTGCGCGCTTTTGTCGAGCACCGCCTATTTCGGCGGAGAGCTCGTTTACCGCCACGGCATGGGGGTTGCCCGCTAGCCGCAATTCCCAAGGATGAAATCCAGTCCAACCAAAGGCGCCGGTCGCGGAAATCGGGCGCCAATAACTCCGGCCGGGCGCGGCGCAGAGCTTCCGGCTCGCCGAACCCGCGGGTGACGGCCCCCGTGCGGTAGCCGGCTTTCTTGCCGGCCCGGACATCCCGCGGGGTGTCTCCGATGACGAAGATGCTCCCGGGGGCGATGGGGCCGCCCGCCGGCATGCGCGCCCGGAGAATGGCTTTCGCCCGGCGCACCGCGACGCGGAGCATGTGGACCCGGGAGCGCCCGTCCGACCCGTAGCCGCCGAAGGCGAAATACCTCAGCAGTCCGGAGGGTCGCAGCTTGATCCTGGCCCCGCGCTCCATGTTTCCCGTCCCCAAACCGACGAGGACTTCCGGCCGCCGCGAGAGCTTCTCGATGAGCTTGGAGATGCCGGGGATCTTGGCGTAGCGCTTTTCCCGGACCGCGCGCCGGACCTCTAGAGGCAGCCGCCGCAGGTAGGCCGCCTCCAGGCCCCGGCGTTCACGGGCGGTCGGCCGCCGCCCGCGAGCCGCCTTGAAGGCGAGTTCGAAGTTGTCGCGGTCCATCCGGCCGGCCAGGGAAAACTTGAAGCAGACGTCCTTCAATCCGTAGAGCCTCTCGACGGCGCGGTTGAGCGCCAGCCGCCCTGCTCCGCCCGCCTTGACGAGGGTGCCGTCGAGGTCGAACAGGACCACCTTGGCGCGATTTCCGGATGTGCCGCGCATGGGCGGGAGCTACTGGTCTTCCAGCGGATCTAGGAACTTATCGCCGTAATATGCGAAGTGGAAATAGCGGGCCAACTCCACGGTGAGGCCCCCCAGACTTTTTATGGCCGCCTGCCGCAGGGCCGAGTCGGACTCGTTCCGGGCCAACTCCCGGAGAAACCTCAACTGTTCCGGCGTGAGTCCTATCATCGCAAAACACAGGATGGCGGGCTCGCGCACGGAGGCCGGCTCTCCGGAGTCCCGGGCGATCGCGAAAATCGGGTCTTGGACGGCCCAATAGGGCATCCCCAGGGCGAGGCTCTTGATCGCCTCGACGCGAAACGCATCGGGCTCCCGGGCATTTCGCGCGACGCGAAGCAGCGCCTGTTGCGTGGCGATATCCGCCGCGTTCGCGAACAACGCCCAGGCCGCGGCGCGCCGCTCGATCAAGGGGCGGCCTCCGTCTTCCAAGGCCGGGATGAGAACGCGCTCCCGGATGTCGTAGCGGACGGCGACCGGGAACAGCGACTTCAGGGCCACGGAGCGGATATCCGATGATTCCGAAGGGCTGTTCGCGGCGGCCACCAGCCGGTCCTGAACTGAATAATATGGAGAAGCCGCGGACAGGCTTTTGATGATTTCCCGCCGGACGCGATCCAGCTCGCCGTAGCGATCCAGTACTTCCAGGAGCCTCTTCTGAACTTGAGGGTCGCCTAGATGGTTTTTGAGCGCCTTGGCCGCCTCCGCCCTGACGCTGGGATCTCCGTCATCGAGAAGGCGGAGGAGCTCCTCCTGGCGGGAGTCGGTCTTCGCTTGGGCGCGTCGCCGCTCCTGCTTCACTTCCCATACCGCCTTATGGATGCTTTGAAGCGCCCTTTGAAAATCGAGGAGAGACTGGGCGGCGGCCGGGCCCGTCAGGAGAACGGCGATCGCGAGGGGTAGTACCAAACGCATGGGCTCGACTCCCGGCTTTTAGACCTATTGGATTCTAAGACTTTAGTCCCGGCTTGTCAAATCAAGGGGCGAGCGCCGAAAATTTCCGGGCACTTAGGCGTATCTTCGAGAGGAGGCGACGAATTGCCGATGGCGACCTTTGCCGTGAATTATGATTAAAATTGCTTCTCATTTTTAATTTCACTTGCAGCGCTGCAAGTGAGCGAGCAATAAGTACTGAAAAAATAAGTAAAAAAGTTGACGTAAATCGCCGTTGATCGATGGAAATGCGCGGCGATGAAGCGTCCAGTGCCGGAAGATATGCAGTGGGCATAAACCCGGGAGTTCCAGAGATGGCATGCCCGGAATTTTTTGCCCCACCCGCGCTCCATCAAGGCCCTCCGGGCTCGGGTGCATGACCCCGGTCTCTCCTCTCTTGGAGTGCCGGACTTTTTGATCCTACTTGAGGTTTTGAAGGACGGCGAGCCCGATCAGCACGAAGAGAAGCCATTTCTTGTCGCGGTCCCATCTCTGCCGCGCCCGCGGGGCTTGCGCGAACCGGCGTTTTTCAACCCATCGGACGACTCCCCACCGCGACAGCACGACGGATAGAATCAACGCGATCTTGCTGGGCCATATCCCGAACGAAGCGACGAGGTCCATGTATCGGAAACTCCAGGAGACCGTGTAGAGCGTTTGGAAATAGAGGGTCGCCCTGTCCAGCGCGACGGTTTTCTCACCCAAGCGCAGCCGGATGGGGTCCTTGAATATTCTTTGGTCTCGTCCGATCGCTATGTATTCCTGCCAGGCGATCTTTCCCAGCGTGTTCAAGGCGATGTTGGCCGCGACATAGCCCAGGTGCACTATCCCGAACGGATTAAACGGGTTGGCCGCATCGGCGCCGAAGACGGCGATGGTCACCGGGATCGCGAAGACCAGGCTGATCGCGGCGTTTTTCAGGAAGCGTGCGGTCGGCGAGCCGGTCATCACGAAGTTCTGGTACGTTTTATGGTAATTGCCCAGCAAAAGTCCCATGAATGTCGTCCATAGGGTCGGGAAAACGTTGAAATGGCTGCCGGGATCATGGTGCATTCGGGCGAGTTCCAACGGGATGGACAGCAAGGTCTGGGCGAGCGCGGTCGTAATCCCGGCGATCTTTTCGGCGCGGGTCGGCTTTTGATATTTGGCCCGCCAGTACGCCGACAGCCAGGCCCGAGGCTGTCTTCCGAAGCGGGGTTTCGGCCGGAATTCCCCGGCGCCGGCGATCCGTTCTCCGCGGCTATTTTCCCAGAGGAGGGCCGCGTCTCGGCCCTTTTGGTTCGGCCCCGCCTCCATGTGCTGGCGGGCGACGATCTGCCTCAAGTGCCTGGAATCCTTCGATACGGCCTCCCGGTTGACGAATAAAAGCGCGATTCCGGTCGGCTCATGGACGATTCGGATAAACGAGGTCTGGTCGATGCCTTTCAGTTCGGCGCGGCCCAGGCCCTTGATTTCCACCTTGATCTTGTCGAGTTCCACTTCATCGGCGAACGCGGCGGCGCGCGCGATCTTCAAACGTTCCTCGGCGAAGGCCTCCAGTTTCTGCCGGAGCGGCCCGATTTGCTCCAGGATTTCCTCTTGATAGGCCGCCCAGTATGCTTGGGCATCCTTGCCATTGAGCGCGCCGGACGCGGCGGAAGGGCGGGGGGCGGGAACTCGGAGCGCCCCCGCATTCGTCCGGTCGGATGAAGCCGAGCCTGGAGGCAGAAGCTCCGTTCCCGGAACCGCCGCTTCGATCGGGCGGGAGGCATCGAGGTCCGGAGCGTGCCCGCTCCAGGAGCGCACGTGCTCCCAAACCCGTCCCAGCGCGGCATGGAGGATTTCCTCGTTTCGAAGATCCTCCAAGGTTACGCCGTCGAGCACCGCGTTGAGCGACTGAAGGACGCTCAGGGCCTCTTGGCCGCGTTGGAGGTCCGAAGCGCTCGCTGTCTCATGAACGAGGCCGCCGGCCGAGGAGCCCGGTCGCCATAGTTCGCCCGGGTTTCCATCGCCCGGCCGCGGGTGCGACGCGGTGTAATGCAGGAACTGCACAAGCTTCGCCTGGTTGTCGGGCGAGATCACCCGCAAGGATTGATCGATGGATTGCGGGAGGGAAGTAGGCCTTGCCCGCAGGTATCGCTCGGTCGGCCACCCGGCGTCCGGTGGCGCCGCCGCCTCGTCGGCTAGAATCACGTGGGGCCCGGAGCCGGCGTAGGTTACCGCGGTTTCCAGGACGTTGAGGATAGCCCGGCCCACCTGGGCCAAGACGGGCTGCGGCGGGACGGGGGAAGCGGGTCGCGGCGCGTTTCCTTGGAACTGGGCCCAGGCGTGGTAAAAACCGGGTCCCGGGCTGAGCGCGACCAGGGTGGTCGCAATCGCCAACCCCAAGAGTTTCTTCGGAAACCCTGCGGTCCATCGTGCCATTTGGGCCGTCTTCATGATATCCGGAATTCGGGCCCTGGATGAAGGGCCCTTCGGGCAGAAAACTCGGGACTTTGGGCCTAAATTTAATATGCCCATTAGTCCTATTTTTGTTGCATCCGCGGCGCATAACTATTATCATGTCTGCGCCGTACAATCCAAAATAAAAACAAGGAGAACACATGCCAAAAAACGTGAAGTATATCCCCGAAGGCTCCCACACGCTCACGCCCTACCTGACGATCCAGGGCGCGGCGAAGGCGATCGAGTTCTACAAGAAGACGTTCGGTGCCAAGGAAGAGACGCGCATGGACGGACCCGACGGCAAGGTGATGCACGCCGAGCTGCGCATCGGTGATTCCAACATCATGATTTCGGATGAACTTCCGGGCGCGAACTGCAAATCGCCCAGCACCCTTCGGGGAACCACGGTCGGGCTCTACCTCTACGTCCAGGACGTGGACGAGGTCTTCGGCCGGGCGCTGACCGCGGGCGCCAAGGTCCGGCAGCCCCTCGAGAACAAGTTCTGGGGAGACCGCCACGGAGAGCTCGAGGATCCCTTCGGGCACCGCTGGTCGCTGGCCACGCATAAGGAAGACCTGACGCCGCAGCAAATCCAGCAGCGCGCGCGGGAGATGTTCGCCCAGCCGGCGAAGGCCTGAGGCGGCCGTTGCCGCCGCTCGGCCCCTTCCGAATAAAATCGGAGGGGGCCGGGGGCGGACGGCGACTAATCGAGGAGGATTGCAATGACAGAACCCAAGATCGCGCAGAAGATGCCCTACGTCAAAGAGGAGCAGCCGGGACTGAAGGCGTGGTGCGCCTGCGGCCACTCCCAAAACCAGCCCTATTGTGATGGTTCGCACGGGAGACTCAATACGGGCATGGCGCCGGTCCGAGTCGAGATCAAGGAAGCCAAGAAGATCGCCTGGTGCGGCTGCAGACGTTCCAATAACAAGCCTTATTGCGACGGAACCCACTCGAAGCTGCCATGAAACCGTGGCCTGCCTTGCGGCTCGCTTCCCTCGCCGAATACTGCTTCCCTCATGGGAGGAGAGGAGGCGCCGTAGCCGGAACTATGGCCGGCCATAGTTGGTATGCATCGCTCCTCGTCCTCTGGCTGGGCTGCGTCTTGCCGGTCGCGGCGGCCGCGCCGAACCCCGTCTCGGACATCCCCACCGTCAGCGTCGCCGCCGGGGGCAAGGTGGAGGTCGTCCCCGACCAAGCCCGCGTCAGCGTCGCCTTCACGCAGCGCGGCGCGAAGAGCGCTCCCGTCGCCGATTTGGTCAAGGCCAACAACAGAAGGGCCGCCCCGGCGCTCGCCTACATCAAAAAGGAGATGGGGACCGACGCGACGGTCCAGGTAGTTCCGAATATCCAAGAGGAGATGGAGTACGACCGACAAGCCGGAACCTCCCGGGTCAAGGGCCGCCTGGTCACCACGACCATCGAGATAACCGTGCGGGGCGAGGAGGCGATCAAGAAAAAACTCGGCCTTCTCTTCGACGCCGCCAATATACCCGCGGACCGGACCTCGGGCCCCGACCTGGGCCTGTCGGAGGAGGGGCTCGCCGCCGCCCAGGAGCAGGCGTACGCCAAGGCGGTCCAGGCCGCGGTCCGCATGGCGAAGGCCCATCTTTTGCCCGGCGAGGAGCTCGGCCGGGCGCTGGCGCGCGGCAACGTTCCGGACGAGATCGTGCCGCGCTATGGGCTCATGAAGGCCCAGTCCGCTCCCATGAGCGTCGGCTCCTCCGACTCGAGCCAGGCGCTCGTCGAGGGCGGGACCGTGACGGTGCAGGTCCATACCCGTTTTAAGTTCGAAGTGAAGGGCCCGCGCTGAAAGCCTGTTCGAATACCTTCGTTTCCGGGGCGTCGCGCGCCGTCGGAATTATAATATAATTTTTACTTGACATCAGAAATTCCCCACATAAGGGGGACGAAGCCCCTGAATTGAGCAGGCAATAAATCCCCTACCCCAGCGAAGGAGCAAATGTCGAGGAGGCAGGCGGCGTGAAGC
>JACQPI010000059.1 GCA_016207585.1 Elusimicrobiota bacterium
TCCGCACTTTTCGCTGACGCGAAAAGTACAGGAGGGTTCGTAAGGTGTCCCATACCCTCCGCCATCTCGCTACTGCTGCAGGCTCGCTAAAGTTCGAAGAAGGGAAATCCGAACGGCAGCAAATAGAAAAGATTGAGGATCGCGCCGGCGCTGAGGAAGGGGCCGAACGGGATCGGCTCCTGGCGCTTGATCCGCTTTCTTAGAAGCAGGTAGCCCCCGTAAAGGGACCCCAGCAGCGACGCGACCAGCAAGCAATCGTAGGCTCCCAGGAAACCGGTCCACGCTCCCACCGCGCCCAGAAGCTTTACGTCGCCCCCTCCCATGGCCTCCTTCTTAAAAACAGCCTCGCCCAGGGCGGCGACGGCCCAGCAACCCAGTACGCCTCCCGCCGCGGCCGCCAAGCTCCAGCCGATCTTCATGAACCAGACGCCGGAAAAGTAGGGATTGACCGGAGCGCACAGGACCCCTCCCGCCAAAAGCCCCAATGACAAGACGTCCGGAATCAGGAAGCTGTCCCAATCGATGAAAGCCACCACGAGCAGGGCCGCCGCCGCCGCGTAGGCCGCGACGAACCAGGCTCCCCAACCCCACCGCTGCCGCATTCCCCACAGCACGATCCCCGACACGATCTCGACGATCGGGTAGCGGATGGAAATGGGCCGGCGGCAGCGGCGGCAACGACCGCGCAGCCACAAAAAGCTCAGGATCGGAATGTTGTCGTAAGCGGCGAACGCGCCCCGGCAACGGGGGCAGTAGGAGCGCGGCGCGACGACCGATTCGCCTCTGGAAAGGCGCCAGATGCAGACGTTGAGGAACGATCCTACGACCGCCCCCGTCCAAAACAACAAGATAGCCGCCATGTCGGGTCCCGGGCTAAAAAACCCCCGGGCTTTGCGGGCCCGGGGGTCTCTTGTCCAGTGCGATTAACTTTTCAGTACGCCGTCCAGGTGGTGCTCTTGGCGTCCGTATGGGTGCAGTTCACCCACACCGTGCCGAAGTTGGCATCACCCGTCTGGTTGTTGTACGCCCACCCTCCCGCATCGGTGACAGCCAATACTCCCGAGTCGGCCACCTCGCCGTCGCTGTCCGCGTGATACCCCGGCGTCTTCGCGAACGGAAGCGCCGTCAGGTACTTCCCGCTGATGGTCAACCCTTCGATGGTCGACGGGTACGTGCCTTCCATGTCGCCGTAGTAGATGCTCAGGGCGCTTCGCAGCGCACCCAAGCTTCCCTTGGTCGCACCCTCTTTTGACTTATTGACCAACTGACCGAACTTCGGGATGGCGATCGCCGCCAAGATACCTATAATGGCAACCACGATCATCAACTCGATGAGCGTGAACCCGAAGCTTCCTGCCTTTCTCATCCTACTCATGGTTTACACCCCCCTTTGTGCCGATATAATTGAATAAGGGGTAAAGGATACGAATTCGGCACGCTGGATGCAAACCGCAAGCTTGATGCCTCAGTATATCCTTCCTCAGCCGCCGCGTCAAGACGTCCCTCGCGTGACTTTAGTCACTCTTGCCCGGGGAAACAAAATAAACCACGCTCCCCTCCCGCTCGTTTTTGTAAACGGGCCGGACGCTCGGGTCGCCGCGGAGCCATCGGCCCATGGCGGCGTACCGAAGCGCGGGCTCGAATCGCTCCTCGATCGACGAGCCCATGTCCGGAGTCCGGTGCACCAACACGTACGAAATCCTCCATTTCAAGAATATGCGCCGCATATCTTGCGGGAATTTTACGGACGGCAGAGGAGCGAAGGGGCGGCGGGCGTACAGGGCGTCTCGCGCGTAGGCCAGGCTCGCGAACGCCGCATGGGCCTGCGTGTTTTCCCGGATCCACGCGTACGTCTCGCGCAACTCCGGAACGCCCCGCTCAGCCGAAGAGGCCAGAACCGTCCTCCCCTGCGATAAAAACTGCGCCGCGAACAAACAAACGAAAAAGACTCCCCCCGCGTGCTTAGCGCGATCCGCTCCGGCCGGCCCCCCGCGCTCCGCGACCCGGGTCAGAGAACATATCCCTTCCCAAAAAGTCCAGATCACGACGGGGAGCGCGGAGGCGAGATAACGCTCGTATCTCCAAGGCCAAAGGGCGTGCAGGCCGACCAACCCCAGCAGCCACCAAGCGCCGGGCTCCGACCCGTCTTTGCGCAATACCCGCCACACCCCCAGCGCGCAAACGCCCCACAAAAGAAATCCGAAAAGCGTTTCCAGCCACGCGGGGGCTCCCGGCAGCGGCAGCCACAACCGTCCCCACAGCTGCGCGTAATAGGCGCAATTGCTCGATACGATTCTGGGAACATCCGTCCATCCGGCCGCATAGGAGGTCCGCATCTCCTCGATTTCGGACATCCGCGCCCCCGCCCCCGACAACCATAACGCGTACAGGGCCATCGCCGCCGCCGTCGGCAGCAGGCTCCAAAAAGCGTCGCGCCACCGCCCGCGGTCCGCGGGCAAGAAGTAATACCTCTCCCGCGGCCCCGGACGCATATTTGCGCCCGGGACCAAGTGCCGGAGGGCGATCGCGGGAGCCAAAGCGACCGTGCCCTGGCGCACCAGCCAGACGGCGGCCAAGACGAGTCCGGAACCCCAGGACGGCCACCGAGGGCGGTCCATCAAAAGGAAGAGGGTCAGGGTAAGCCCCAAAGCCGGAAACTCCGTCATCACCTTGCCGGCCCTGGCCAGCGTCATTGGGGAAAGCGCGAACGCCGCGGTGCATAAGAGAGCCTCCCACCGCTTCATTTTTCTATCGAGCCATAGAAAGGCCAAGACGTCGCAGACAACAAGGAAAATCCAGGCGCCGACATGGAAACCGATCGGCGAATCCCCGCACAACCACGCGATGGGGGTTAGCAAGAGAGGAAGACCGGGCGTGATGAAGGTTAGAGGCGGGTTGCCCGGGCTGACCCCAAGACGGTACTCTCCCCGCGCCAGGCTCTGCGCCGTCAGGAAATAATAGGAATCGTCGATTTCCTGGCCGAGGTAATCTCCGGGCAACGCGAGGAATTGGATGACGGCCAAAAAAGCCAAGACGACCCATGGACCCCAGCGGCGAAGCGGAGCTTCCGGCATCGGGGCTGCTCGACTCATGAAAGAAGAGTGGGCAAGGAGGGACTTGAACCCTCAAGGCCTTTCGGCCACACGGTCCTGAGCCGTGCGCGTATGCCAGTTCCGCCACCTGCCCACAA
>JACQPI010000051.1 GCA_016207585.1 Elusimicrobiota bacterium
CAAGGTGGAGGCCCCGGTCATAAAGCAGGCGGTGAAGATCAGCATGGAGCGCTGCATGAGCTGCCATAATGCGATGAAAGCGACCAACGACTGCCTGGCGTGTCATAGATAACCCATGGAGATAACGCGCAGGGGGTTCTTCAAGCTCGGGTTCTTCGCGGGGGCGACTTCGGCCCTGCCTGCCTGGGCCGGAAAGAAGCTGCTCACGCCCCGGGAAGACGCGCCGCCGCCCCCGGGAGAGGAAAGCTTCGCCTATACCGTCTGCGGGCTGTGTCCGGCGGGCTGCGGCATCCGCGTGCGCAGGATGGATGGGCGCGCCGTCGGGATTTCCGGGATACCGGAGCATCCGGTCAACCAGGGCGGCCTGTGCCCAAAAGGCCCGGCCGCCCTCCAGGAGCTCTATCACCCCGATCGCATCAGGGCTCCCTTGACCAGAAAGGGTCCTCGCGGATCCGGGCAGTGGAAGGAGATATCCTGGGAAGAAGCCTTTCGCGCCCTCGCGGAGAAAATCGCCGGTGCGAAGCCGGGAAACGCGAGGATGTCGTTGGCCGCGCTCACCTCGGCGCGGACATGGGACATTCAGGGTTCGGCGCTGCGGGACTTGGCCGATTCCATGGGCCGGAATAATTTCTTCGCTTTGGGATTTCCCATGTCCGAGTTCCCCGGCGACGCCTATGAGAGGATGCACGCAAGCCGCCGGGTGGCTTTCCACATCTCCCGCGCGAGGCTCCTGGTCTCCTTCGGATTCGATTGGCTCCAATCCTATCCATCCCCGGTCGAGGCGCAGATGGCTTTCGCGCAGCTTCGGCGCGGGCCGGCCAAAAGCCGAGCCGAGATCGTCCAGGTCGAGCCGCGGTTTTCCGTGACGGCGGGGAAGGCGGATCAATGGCTCCCCGTCCATCCCGGGACGGAAGGGCTTCTGGCCTTGGCCCTGGCCAAGCAGCTTATCGCCCATGGGGCCCACGACAAGGCCTTCATCCGCGAGCAGTCCCGGGGGTTCGAAGATTTCCGCAACGGCCTGGACTCCCTTTCTCTTGAGGAGGTTTCCAAGGCGACGGGGGTCCCCGAGAAGGAAATCCGTTTGCTGACGCTCAAGCTTTTCAGCATCAAACCGGCGGCGGCCATCACCAACCGCGGGCCGCTCTTGACCCAGCTGGCGGTCCACGCGCTCAACGCCCTCTTGGGGAACATCGGCGCGGGGGGCGTCTTTTCCGGGATGGAGGGAAGGGAGGGCTTCCCGGCGCAGACCGACGTCTGGCAAAAACTCGCCGCCCGGCCTCCGGAAGCGCTCCTAGTGGACCGCGTCAACCCCCTCTTTGTTTCACCCGCCGGCTGGAACGGGATCATGCGGCAAACGCCCTTCGTGGCGACCGTCTCTTCTTTTATGAGCGAGACGGCTCTGTCGTCCGACTTGGTGCTGCCTTGCCACACGCCCCTGGAAAGAGGCCACTGTTCTTTCCATGTTTCGGCGGACGGGAGCTCGGTCCTGGACGCGGCCCCCAAAGCGGTGGAGCCGCTCTATGACACCAAGGACCCCGGAGAAATATTCCTGGCCTTGGCGCGCGCCCTGGGCAAGACGAGCGTTCCCGCGGACTACGACTCTTACTTCATGAGCCGCGTCAAGAAGCTGGGAGCGGAGAATCTGTTCAATGCAAGCAACAAGGGAAAAATCTGGCGGGAGACGAGCGCCGCCTCCTCCGGGAAGCCCTATGCGACCCCCTCGGGAAAATTCGAGTTCGGGCCGTTGACCGAGCTCTTGAGCCGGGAAGGAGCTCCAAAGCCGCCGGGGGGAGACTTTCCCTTCGCCATGCATTTGTACGCGCCGCTCGCATTCTCCTTCGCGGAAGGCGCGCACCTTCCCTATCTGCAGAGCGTCGCGGGACCCCAGACCCAGGAGGTCTGGGAGACCTGGGCGGAGATGCACCCCCATACCGCCGGCCGGTCGGGGCTATCGGACGGAGAAGCGATTTGGGTCGAGTCCCGGCGGGGGAAGATCAAGGCCAGGGCGCGCGTGACCCGGGCGGCCATGCCCGGAGTGGTCAGCCTCCCCGTCGGCTTGGGACATACCGCCTATGGAAGGTGGGCCAAGGGCTTGGGATCCAACCCTCTGGAGATAGGCGAGGAAGGGACCGGGGTGAGGCTATGGAAAACCTGACGACCTCCAGGAGCGGGTTCCTTCGCGGCTTTTTTGGAAGCCTCGCGGCGCTTTTTCTAAGCGGAATCGGCAGGGCATGGGGAAACGCGCCCGGGGATGCGGGACACGCGAAGAGGCACGGCCGGCCGGGAGGGCACCGCTGGGGAATGGTGATCGATCTGGACAAGTGCACCGGCTGCGGTTCCTGCGTCGTGGCCTGTTCCACGGAAAACAACCATGCACTGGGCAATCCACAGGAAGCCGCCATGGGGAGGGTCATCCGTTGGCTCAAGATACTTCCCTCTCATGAGGGGGAGTTCCCGGCGCCGAGGCGGAGGCTTCTGCCCATGCCCTGCCAGCAATGCGAAGATCCTCCGTGCGTCAAGGTGTGCCCCGTCTACGCCACGTTTCTTAACGAGGAAGGGATCGTCGGCCAAGTCTACGCGCGCTGCATCGGCTGCCGCTACTGCCTCAACGCCTGTCCCTATACCTGCAAGTTTTTCAACTGGGAAACGCCTCTTTGGCCGGAGGAAATGCGGGCCTCCTTCAATCCGGACGTCTCGATCCGGCCCAAGGGCGTGGTGGAGAAGTGCCTCTTCTGCCACCATCGCCTCCAACGAGCCAAGGAGGAGGCCGCGGCGCAAGGGTGCCCCCTGAGGGAAAGCGATTATCAGCCCGCCTGCGCGGAGGTCTGCCCCGCGAAAGCCATCGTCTTCGGCGATCTCAATAACCGCGACAGCGACGCGGCCAATCTCTCCAAGGACTCCCGCGCCTTCCATCTTTTGGAAGAGCTGGGCACCGAGCCCAAGGTGACCTACTTGAAGGAAGGAGCATGACCGAAGCAATCGCGGCCGATTGCGAGGGAATGGTTGAGCCAGGCAGGCGAACACCATGAGACCCAGGAACTGGATCTTCTACGTTCAGCTTGCGGGCTTCGCCGGCTTCTGCCTGTTCGCGGTCGCGGCCAACGGCTGGTTCGCCTGGCGCGCCGTCGCGTCGTACCGGCTCGGCGACGCCTGGCTCCCGGCCGTGGTCATGGGCGGCATCATCGGCCCCGTCTTCCTCCTTCTTTCGTGGATCCTCTCCCGGCTTTTCTTCAAGATCGTGTTGCGGGAAACGCCGCCTGGAAGAAGCCCCGCCCACTTGGAGATACTCCCCGCGGAGGAGGCCCTGGTGGCCCCCATCTTCGACCCCCCCACGGGGAGATTCCTCGCGACCACGGCGGTCCTGGCCTGCGTGAGCCTTTGGGCGCTATTTGCCTGGTGCTACCAGATGTATTACGGGCTCACGGTGACGGGGCTCAACAACCCGGTCTTTTGGGGCTTCTACATCACCAATTTCGTCTTTTTCATCGGCATCTCGCACGCGGGGACGCTGATCTCAGCCATCCTTAGGATCGTCCAGGCGGAGTGGCGGCGTTCCATCACGCGCTCGGCGGAGGTG
>JACQPI010000065.1 GCA_016207585.1 Elusimicrobiota bacterium
ACTATAAACTATGAAAACACAAACGCGCTCTCGGATCGTCGAAATCATCCGGGAGAGAAGCGGCGCGCGGCCGGTTGAGTTGGTCAAAAAATTGGGTATTTCGCCCCAGGCGATCCACCGGCACTTGAGGTCTCTGGTAGCTGCCGGCCGCCTTGAACCCCGGGGGCGCGGTCCGAAAATCTGCTACTTTATAGCGGGAGCACCTGATCTCAATAGAATAAGAGGCTGGCATGCCGCGGTCGCCAAGCCCGCCGAAAGCCCCGTGGAATTCGTTTGCGAGACGCGCGATGTGTTCACGGCCCGCTTAGGGCGCCTGAGTTCTTTCGCAAGAGCGGGTCTCAAAGAAGACGAGTTGCCGCTCGCGATAGCGGTGGCGGGGGAGGTTGGGAACAACTGCTTCGATCACAACCTCGGAAGCTGGCGGGATGTCCCCGGATGCTGGTTCGAGACTCAGGCAACCGGGGGGCGGTTGTGGATATGCATTGCGGACCGGGGACAGGGGATATTCCGATCGTTGACTCGAGCGGACCCGACGATTCCGGATGAACAAGCGGCCCTTGTCGCCGCATTCGAGAGAACCATATCCGGACGGGCTCCGGAGAGCCGGGGCAACGGATTGAAGTTCGTCAGGAACATCATCGTCGCGGGCGCGAGGCAGGGGCTTGCCTGTCGATCCGGAGCCGGCCTGGCGGAATACGGACGGCTTGGCCCGGATTGCCGGGCGGAGCTTGCCCGCTTTCCTTCCCGGCTCACCGGCACGATCACGCTGATCCTTTGGAGTTTAAAATGAGAATAAAGCTGAAACAATACGGGGACATCCTGACATCGCGGCCTGCCGGCAGGGAGGCGGCTCTTGCCATGAAAGCCCACCTGCGGCCGGCCGCCGGCGAAACGATCGAACTTGATTTCAACGGCGTCATTTCCATCGGCCCTTCATGGCTCGACGAGGTATTGAGCGCCTTGCGGGGAGATTATGGAAAGGAACGCGTCATCTGCCTGCCGACGAAGAATCTCTCCGTGATCGAGTCCTTAAAGGTGATCGACTCGGGCAGGTAGCGGAAAGCTCTCCGCGGCGTCTATCCCAAAGAGGCGCCCCCAGAAGCACCTGGAAGCCCGGACGAGCAGGTTCATTCGGAGGGCACCACGTGTCGTGTGGCTCGTTGGCAACATAGTCGCGGCTGTGGGCAAGCTCCTAGCCTGCTTCGGCCGCGACCTCCAGGAGGCCTTCCCGGACGGTCAGGAAGCCACCGATCACCTGGCGCCGGTTTCCGATTTCGGCTCATGGCTCCGGAACTTTACTGAGCCTCGCGGAAATAATGGATATACCGGAGGCCCAGCTTTGAGTCGGATGCAAGGCGCGACGACGAAGGCGTATCTGAAGGATACGTCGAGGAGGAGCAACGCAGCAGCCGGCCAAAGCTGGGCCTCCCCCGAAGGGGCTGCGCCGCCATTGGGCTGCGGCTTCGTTGTTCGTCGCTTACGTACCTTTCAGGTACGCGGCGCTCCTCACGCCTCGCCTCGCTCCAATAGCGGCGCAGCGGCATATCCATTATTTCCGCGAGGCTCAGTAAAAGATTCTCTAACGGGTAGGTCTGGCGGCGCGGCCCGACCGGATGCACGCGGTGCAAACATAAGCGGTCTGGGTCCGGCCGTTTAGAACGACCTTCTGCCTTTGGAGGTTCGGTCGGAAAACCCGCTTCGTGGCCTTATGGGAGTGACTGTAGCTCTGGCCCGAAACGGGTCCCTTCTCGCAGACGGCGCAACGAAATGCCATTGCGGGGATGATAGCAATTTAAGACCCCGCACGCACTGCCGCGAGCACGAAAATTTGATACAACATAAACCAAGGACCCGATGCCAGGCTCGCCGATGGAGGAGACCTTACAACGCTCCGTGCGCTATCTGCGCGGCGTGGGCCCGAAGCGGGCCGCACTTTTCGAGCGCTTGGGGATCGCATCGCTGGGAGATATTCTCTTCCATTTCCCGCGCGACTGGGAGAATCGGGCCGAAACCGCGCCGGGGCCCACCGGAGGAAACGGTCCGGTCGTTTTCCGAGGGCGCGTACTATCGGCCCGGGCCGTTCCCACGCGATCCTCCCTGGCGATCTACAAAGCCTCCCTGAGCGTTCCCGCATGGCAGGAAACCATCGAGGCGGTGTGGTTCAAGCGCAACAGCTACCGCTACGACGTCTTTAAGAAATTGAAGTCGGAGGTGCGGCCCGGCGCCGATCTATGGATCGTGGGCCGAGCGGAGCCCTCCCTCGTGCGCGTGAAGGAATGCCGGGTGGAGGAATATTATTTCATCGAGGATACGCGCGCCAACATCCACATCGGACGTTGGACCCCCGTTTACCCGTCCACCGAAGGGCTGAGCCAGCCGTTTTTGAGGGAACGGGTCGCCGGCGCCCTGGCCATGGCCGATCAAGCGGTCGATATCCTTCCCGCGAGCCTTCGACAGCATCGACGGCTATTGGCGATCTCCCAAGCCCTGCGGGGGATCCACTTTCCAAGAAGCCGCGTCGAACTCGAGGAATCCCGCCGCCGGCTGGCCTATGAGGAGTTGCTTCTGCTGGACCTTGCCTGGATATTGAAGCAGGGGCAAACCCGGGCCGCCGAAAAAAGCCACCGTTATGAGCTTCGCAGGAGCCTCCTAGCCCCGTTTCGCCGCCAACTGGGATTCGAGCTCACCGCCGCGCAAAAGCGGGTCATCAACGAAATTTTCACCGACATGCAAAGTCCTCACCCGATGACTCGTCTCCTACAGGGGGACGTCGGTTCCGGCAAGACGGTCGTGGCGATCGCGGCGATGCTGCTGGCCGTCGAGAACAACTACCAGGCCGCGTTCATGGCGCCGACCGAGATTCTCGCTGAACAGCATCACTGGACCCTTTCGCGCTTCCTCGACGGCCTGCCGGTCCGCACTCGGCTGTTGACGTCCCGCGTGGCGCGGCAGACACGCCTGCGCACCCTCGACGCCCTCGGCGCCGGCCGTGTCGACATCCTCATCGGGACCCACGCACTATTGGAGGACGCCGTAAAATTCCCACGCCTGAGGCTGGCCGTGATCGACGAACAACATCGGTTCGGCGTCCGGCAACGCGCGACCTTGCGAAATAAGAACTCCCCCGTGGACCTGCTGGTCATGACCGCGACGCCGATCCCGCGCACGTTGGCCCTCGCCCTGTACGGAGACCTCAGCGTCTCGACCCTCGATGAGATGCCTCCCGGCCGCGCGGCGACCGCGACCCACCGGGGTTCCGAGGCCCAGGCTCTCGAACGGGTCCGCGAGCAGGTCGTCATCGGCCGCCAGGCCTTCATCGTATACCCGATCATATCGGAATCCGAGCGGTTGGACCTCAAGGCGGCCCAGGTGGAGTTCGAGCGGCTGCGGCAGGGAGCACTGAGCGGGCTGCGGACCGAACTGCTTCACGGCCGGATGCCGGGGCGGCGAAAGGCCGAGGTCATGAGCCGTTTCGTCGGCGGCCAGATCGACGTTTTGGTCGCCACCTCCGTCGTCGAGGTCGGCATGGACGTCCCCAACGCCGCGGTCATGGTGGTCCAGAACGCGGATCGCTTCGGCCTCGCCAGCCTTCACCAGTTGCGCGGTCGTATCGGCCGCAGCCGGCACGCCTGCGAGTGCTGGCTGGTGGCGACTCCCCAAACCCCCCAAGCGCGCAGGCGCCTGGAAATCCTGTGCGAAACCACCGATGGCTTCCGCATCGGTGAGGAGGACCTCCGTCTTCGTGGCCCCGGAGAAATTCTGGGCGTGACGCAGCACGGAGATCTGACCCTGCGGATCGCGAACCTCGTATCGGATGCCGATCTCCAGGCCCAAGCCCACGAGGACGCCCGGAATATCCTGTCCCGGGACTCTCGCCTCGCCGCAAGCGGAAACCGACTCTTGCGCCAGAGACTCCTTGATCTATATCAGAAGCAGTGGGGCCTCATCGATCTGGCCTAGATAGCCCTCTGACCGGCGCAGCGCGACCGGAAGACCCACGAAAGACCTTGCTGCCTTCGTCCCAAAAAAGAATAGGCCTATTTACGGCGCTCGCAGGGCCATAAGACCCAGAGACTATTTCTTTCTAATTGGTACCCTGTACGCTGGATGAAACGCAGGGGATCGGTGTATTGGATCGTGCTGCTTTTGGCCGCGCTTTTTTTCGGCCCGATCTTCTATTTGAGCACGGCGCGCCATCCGGAGCCTCCGAGCGGTTTCGGCCCTCTCGATCCGAGGCAGCGCCTCATGGACGCCCCCGCGAACAAATCGGCCGTCTCCGCCGTTCCCGCGCCATAGACCCGTCCCGCCTCAACTGGATATAGCCGCCAACGGCAAAAAAAAGTATAACACCTCCCATGCCCGACATTTTTGAGATCATGAAAGATTGCGCGCAACAAGGCGCGAGCGATTTGATGCTGATCCCGAATGAACCGCCGCTCGTGCGCCTACTGGGGCAGCTGCGCAAGATCAATGGATTCCCCGCGTTAAGCCCCGCCGACTGCAAACAGGCGATTTACTCCATCCTGAACGAACAGCAGCGGGCGAATTTCGAATCGAACTTGGAGCTCGACTGCGCCTATCATCTGCCCGGCGTCGCCCGATTCCGAGTCAATGTTTTCCTCCAGCACCACGGC
>JACQPI010000056.1 GCA_016207585.1 Elusimicrobiota bacterium
CGCGCTGGTCGGCTTCGCCGTGCTCTCCGGCACCAGCATCATCGTGCTGGGCTGCTGCGTACTCCTCCTCTGGCTGGTCTCCTCGCGGCTCTGGCGCATCCCCGCCGGCCTGCTCACCGTCAATCCGACCGTCGCGATCATGCTGCTGAAGTCGGGCCTGTCCCTGCGCCTGGCCACGCATGAAGAGCGCGGCGCGCGCCGCTTAGGCCAATTCTGCGCCCTGCTGGTGCTGGGCCTGGCTTCGCTGTCGCTGCTCGCTTTCTTCGACCCCGGCTTCGACGTCAGCCGCCTGCTGTTCCGCAGCCGACTCCAGACTCTGTACCCGTCCGTGCGCGTGACGCCCAACACCGCGCTGATCCTCACGCTGACCTCCCTGTCCCTGCTGATCCTCGACCTGCGCGGAGCGCGCGGCGTCTTCCCGGCGGAACTGCTGTCGGTGTGCGGCCTGGGCGTGGCCCTGCTGACGTTGGTGGCCTACGGCTACGGCATCCAGCCGCTTCTGCCGGGCCGGCAGACCCTGGCCCTCACGATCGCCCTGCTGGAGATCAACTCCGCGCTGGGCTTCGCCCTGCTGGCCCTGGGGATCCTCTGCGCGCGCCCGAGCCGAGGGCTCATGGCCCTGACCATCAGCGAGGACCCGGGCGGCGAGACGGTGCGCCATCTGCTGCCCGCCATGATCATGGTGCCCACCACCCTGGCCTGGGTGCGCATCGGCGCCCTGCAGGCCGGCATCTACAAGTCCGACGCCGGCTCCCCGATCTTCGCGCTGGCGAGCGTGCTGATCTTCATCGTGCTGATCCTGTGGAACGCGCAGTCCCTGCACAAGGCCAGCGAGGAGCGCCGCCGCGCCGAGCGGGAAACGCAAACGGCCGCGAAGATGAAGGAGGAGTTCATCTCCATCGTCTCCCACGAGCTGCGCACGCCGCTGGCGTCCATCAAGGTCGGCATCGACATGGTGCTCATGCAGCAGGCCGTCCAGACCGACAAGCGCCAATTCCTGGAGATCTCCAAGCGCAACGTGGACCGCCTCGCGCACCTGATCAACGAGGTGCTGGACTTCCGCCGGCTCGACGCGGGCAAGGAAACCTTCAAGCGCGCCTCCACCGATCTCAACAAGCTGGCGGCCGACGTGACGAGAACCTTCGAACCGCCGGCCAAGGACAAGGGACTGCGCATCGAGCTGGATCTGACGCCGGGCCTGCCCGCCGTGATCTGCGATGGAGACAAGATCGCCCAGGTGGTCGCCAACCTGGTCAACAACGCGGTGAAGTTCTCCGCGCGCGGCGTCGTGACCGTCCGCACGGAGCAGAGCTTGGAAGGCGTGCGCATCTCGGTCAAGGACCAGGGACCGGGCATCAGCGCGGAGAACCAGGAGAGACTGTTCAAGAGCTTCGCTCAAATTCCGGTGGAGGGGCGGCGCAAGGAAGGCGCGGGCCTGGGCCTGGCCATCTCGCGCAGCATCGTGGAACAGCACTCCGGCCGGATCGGCCTGGAGTCCGCGCCGGGGCAGGGCGCCACGTTCTTCTTCCACCTGCCCCTGTCCGCGACCCCGCGGCCGTGAGCAAGCTCGTCCTGCTGGCCGAGGATGACGACGACCTCCGCGTGCTGGTTTCCGCCGCGCTGACGGAGGCCGGCTACGAGGTCATTGCCGTGCAGGACGGCGCGCTCGCGCTCGCGGAGATCATGAGCCGCAAGCTGGATCTGATCATGCTGGACTACGCGCTGACCGACATCACCGCCGACGCGGTCTGCCGCACGGTCAAGGACGACCCGGACCTGCGCCACATCCCGGTCATCGTGCTCTCCGCCGACATCGCCCTCGTCAAGCCGGGGAAGTCCGATCCGATCCCGTGCGATGAACTCCTGCCCAAGCCCTTCGAGATTCCCGCCCTCGTCGAACGCATCGCGGAGCTGATCCGCGGCGGCGGACGCGCATAGGTCGAATGTCCTATTCGCCATGGGTCCTATGGCCTATTTAAAAATTGGGCCCAATGCCCCTGTAGGAATTATGCTCGCTTTTGTTAAGCTAATGAAGCAGATAGTCATTTCATGCGAGGGGGCATCGAGGTATGGCAGGCAAAGCAATATTGATATCCGCGTCGCTGATGGCGGCCGTGTCGCTCGGCTTTGCCGCGGATAATTCCGATCAGCAGTTCAACAAACAGGCCGACGTCAGCAAAATGGTGGGAGATATCAGATCTGCCGAGCACCGCAATCCCGGCCATTACGGCGATCATGGTTATTACGGCGATCCCGGTTATTATCACGATGGCCGCGGGTATCTCGGCCCCCATTACCCCCGCCCGCACTATCCGCGCCACACCGAGTCTTTCCCCACGACCTCCACGGATTGCGAAGATCTTTACGTGACCGGCGGCGAAATGCAGTCGCGCTCCGTGTTTCTCACCAGCGTGGAGACCATCCGCGTGTGCGATTACTACGATGACGATTACGACCGCGGTCATGGCCGCGGCGGCTACAATCGCGGTTACTATGAGAACTGCTATGATCGCACGATCCGCAGCTATTCAAAAAACGCGCGCATTCTGTTCAGCGGGCAGAGGAACCTCAATCCCTGGGAAACCGAGAAATTCCGCGTTTGCCTGAACGGGAACAACGCCAGCCTCGATCAGCGCATACCGGCCTACAACTACGTCGTTAATACATACGGCGGTTACGAGGATGTCGAGTATCAGTTGACCCCTGCCGGCATGAAGAAGCCCATGAAAGCCGATCCGAACGGCCTTTCCGCGGGCTCGTTCACGCGCGACGGCAACAGCTTCCAACTGGCGCTCTACGACAAATGGGCCGAATACTACAAGGGCGAGAAAATCCAGATCACGATCCAGCTGCGCAGGCAGAAGGGGGACTCGGGCTCTCTTTTCAAGGAGCAGACATTCGAGTTCGACACCGCTTCCCAGTATTCGATGGACTTCACCAGCGACATCAAGCCGGGACAGTTCTACGCGCAATGGTATTTCATCCGCATCGGCCAGGTTTCCACCCGGGAACAGGTGGAGGGCGGGAAGTCCGGATTCATCCAAATCCCGTAGCTCCGTCGCCCGTTCCGTCGTGATGCGACCCCGGCAAGCGTTTGCCGGGGTCGCGTCGTTTTAACAGGCGGAGCATCTGATCTTGCTTGAAGGCCATGCCCAACATGACCGAACAGGTGGCCGTCACGAGGATGAGCCCGGCGCCCAATATGTGGTATTTCGATTCCTTTTCCATGACTCCAGCCTCCAGCGGGGGTCGCGACGAAACCCTAGACGGCCGAGTTCTCGGCGTCCAGAACAGGTCCCAGGACCCAGGCGATCCCAAAAGTGCCGAACGTGCCGACGATCACGAGCCAGCTCCAGCCCAGCGGGAATATCCCCTTCTCCGACATCAGCAGCAGCGCCGCGTTCAGCGCGGCCATGATCCCCATGGCCGCCGCGGTGGCGCGGTCGGCCCGCCTCCTCGTCATGAGCCCCAACAAGAACACGCCCAACAGCGAGCCGTAGGTGACCCCGCCGATCTTGAAGGCCAGCCACAGCATCTTGTCGAAGTGGCTGAAGACGTAGGCGATGACGGCCAGCGCGATGGAGAAGAGCCCGACGCAGACCCGAGACACCTTCAGGTAATGCCCCTGCGCCGCGCCGGGGCGGATCAGCGGCTTGTAGAGGTCGGTGACGAAGACCGCGGTCAGGGAGGCCAAGGGCGAGTCGATGGAGGCCATCACGATCGCCGCGAGGACGAGTCCGCGCAGCAGGGCCGGCATGACCTGCGCCGCGAAGTGCGGGTAGATCTTGTCGAGCTCCCTGGGCAAGGGAAGCTCCGGGTGCTGCGCGTAGAAGACGAAGAGGAGCGAGCCCACCGCGAGGAACACGAGCAGCACGACGAAGGAGCCCGCGATCGTGTACATCATGGTGCGCTGGCTCTCGCGCCGCGTCTTCACGGTGAGGAGCCGCTGCATCAGCTCGTGGTCGGTCCCGAAGGCGGCCATGGAGCCGAAGAAGCCGTTGAGCACCGCGATCCACAGGATGTTGGGGTCCTTGAGGAACTCGTGGACGTAGTTCTCGGTGCCCAGCGCGGGCCCCCAGTTCCACAGGCTCAAGCGCCCGGCCGCGCCGGCCACCTGCCCGACGGCCGCCAGGCCGCCGTCGATGTTGGCGAGGAGGAAGGCCAGCGTGGCCAGCCCGGCGGCGAGGAAGGTCAGGGCCTGGACCACGTTGGTCCAGACCACCGCCTTGATCCCGCCGAAGGCGATGTAGACGACGCTCACCAGGGTGAACAAGGCGATCACCGGGACGATGTGCCAGCCGATCAGCACGGAGACGGCCAGGCAGGCGGCCATGAGGCGCACGCCCGAGGCCAGCAGGCGGGTGACGAAGAAGAATACGGTCGCGGTGTACTGCGTGAGAGGCCCGAAGCGATGCTTGAGGAACTCGTAGATCGTGGTGCAGTCGTAGCGGTAGAAGGCCGGGATGAACAGATAGGCGATCACGAGGCGGGAGGCCGCGGAGCCGATGAAGAAC
>JACQPI010000060.1 GCA_016207585.1 Elusimicrobiota bacterium
GCGGCAAGACCACCACCCTCTATGCCGTCTTAAACCGGATCAAGTCCCCCCTCAAGAACGTGATCACCCTGGAGGACCCTATCGAGTACGAGCTTATGGCGGGCAGTTCCAACGAGATGGGGATCACCCAGGTTCAGGTACAGCCCAAGATTGGGCTCACCTTTGCCGCCGGGCTGCGCTCTGCCTTGAGGCAGGACCCGGACGTCATCATGGTGGGCGAGATCCGCGACAAGGAAACAGCCGAGACCGCGATGGCTGCCGCCATGACCGGGCACTTGGTGATGTCCACGCTCCATACCAACGACGCCCCCGGCGCCTTGGGCAGGCTCATGGACATGGGAGTGGAGCGCTACCTGATCGCCTCCACGGTCATCGGCTCATTGGCCCAGCGCCTGGTGCGCCTGCTATGCTCCCGCTGCAAGGAGGCCTATCGGCCTCCGGCGAGGGCCCTTGAGAAACTCTTTCCCCAGCGGCAAGGAATCTCCCGGGCGAGCTTCTTCAGGCCCAAGGGCTGCGACCACTGCCAGGGGGCCGGGTACTGGGGACGGCGCGGAATTTTCGAGCTTCTGACCATGACCGACGAGCTCAAGCAAAGCATGCACGCAGGCGAGTCCCTGCAGGGCATCCGCAATCTGATGCGATCCCAAGGACTCAAATCCTTGCGGGAGAGCGGCATGGAACTGGTTCTTCAAGGGCTGACGACGGTGGAGGAAGTAGCCCGGGTAAGCACGGAGTAGGCTCTATGGTAAAAACGCAGAGAGAATTGGTGAAGATCCTGGTGGTTGACGACGAGCTGGGCATGCGCGATCTGCTCTCCCATGAGCTCAAGGCCCATGGATTCTCCGTGGTCGCCGCGGCCAACGGGGAAGACGCCCTGGCCAAGATACAGAAGGAGAAGTTCCATCTTGTCATCAGCGACGTCAAGATGCCGCGGATGGACGGACTCAAGATGCTGGACGCCGTCAAGAAAATGGCTCCTGATATCGAGGTCATCATGTCCACGGGCTACGGCACCATCGAGATGGCGGTCAGCGCCATGAAGAAAGGCGCTTACGATTTCGTCCAGAAACCCTTCAACGTGGACGAGATCCTCGCCCTCGTGGAGAAGGCGCTTGAAAAAAGCGAATTGCGGGCGCTGGTGGCTCTTTATGAAAGCAGCCGGGCCATATTCTCCTCCATCCGGCTGGAGGAAATGCTCTCCATCGTAGCCCAGTTGGCCTCCCAGATCCTCAAAGCGGACGACGCCTCGATCATGACGTTGGGCCCGGACGGCCATTTCGAGGTAGTGGTGGCCGTGGGCCTGGACAAAGATGACGTCCGCAAGCGCTCGCGGGTGGCTTTGGGCGAACGAGTGGCCGGCAAGGTGGCGGAAGGCAAAGACCCCGTGATCATCTCGGGCCCCATCCAAGAGGACGCGAGGTTTTCGGATGTTGAAAGCCTCCGCGACATTCGCTCCTCCATCGTATTCCCCCTGATCCTGAAGGGAGAGGTCTTGGGCGTCCTCAACGCCAATCGGACTACGAATGAAGAGCCCTTCAACGCTTCGCATCTAAGACATGCCACCATATTCGGCTCCCAGATTGCCCAGGCGCTGCACAACGCCAAGCTCTATCGCGAGCTGGAGCAGAAGATACTTCAGATCCAGGAGATGCATCTGCAGCTTGTCCAGTCGGAAAAGCTGGCCGCGGTGGGGCAGTTGGCCGCCGGCATCGCCCATGAGATCAACAATCCCCTGACCGGGATTCTCGGTTTCGCCGAGTTCCTGCTCCAAGGGGACAATCTCTTCGCCGAGCAGCGGGAGGACGTGGAGGAAATCTTGAGCGAAAGCAAGCGTGTCCGGGACATCGTGCAGAACCTGCTCAAGTTCAGCCGGCCCAGAAAGCCCAAGATGGAGCCCGTCGCCGTTTTAGAAGTCCTGAAGCCAGTCCTGCGCCTCGTACAATATGATTTCCGCCATGCCCATCTCGCCATCAAGATGAACGTCTCCGAAGACCCGCTTTGGGTTTTTGGAGACGCAGCCCAAATAGAACAGGTGTTCCTGAACATCGTGACGAACGCCCGGCAGGCTATGGAGGGCAAGAAAGACGGCGTGCTTGAGATCCAGGCCAAGGAGGCGGGCCAGCGCGTGTCCATTAGATTCAAGGACCACGGCTGTGGAATATCGCCTGAGAACTTAAGCAGGATCTTCGACCCATTCTTCACCACAAAACCCGTGGGCAAGGGCACGGGCCTAGGGCTCTCGGTTTCCTATGGGATCATCCAGCAGCACAAGGGAATGATCCGGGTTGAAAGTCGGCCAGGCGCGGGCAGCACGTTCATCGTGGAGCTGCCGGCCTGCAAGATTCCATGCCCGGAGATCACGGTCGGCGGGAAGAAATGACATCTTCTGCATACGAGCTCCGGGCGAGGCATGAGATCGTTTTCTGCGTTTTCCTTCTAGTCCTGGCCTTCCTATTCCGCGACAACCCCGCGATCGTCTATCCGCGAATCCTGCATGTGTTCGCGGGCCTGCTGGCATTCAACTTCATCTTTAACCGATTCCTCAGGCAGCCTCAGGCCTCGGCGTATCTCTCCTCGGGCGCGATCTTCGTCAACGGCATTTTGATCCACTGGGCCATACACTGCACCGGAGGGCAAGACTCCTATCTTTGGGTCATGTATCTGCTGCCGATTTTCACCGCCTGCCTGCTGCTGGGACCCTGGGGCGTGGTCCTTACCACCCTATACGCCGTCTCCTTGAACGCGGTGCTCTATTGTGAGATTCCCGGCAAGTTGGGAAGCCTCGACTGGCTGCACATATTGAGCCGGACGGGCCTCTTCCTGCTGGCCGCCTCCGTGACATCGCAACTGGCGCGCTCGGAAAGATTCTCTCAACAAGCCTGCCAGCAGCAGCGGGAAAAGCTGGAGGAAGCCTTGAGAAAAACGCGCCTGGGCGGCAAGCTGCTCGCGGAAGATTCCAGCCATCCCGACGTCGGACAAGCTCTTCATGGGATGAACAGCGCCCTGACCGTCATCCTGGGCAGCGTTCAGATCATGATGTCGGAAAGGAATTTCGATGGGCCGGCACTGCAGGACCTGCGGCGCGTGGAATCCGCCGCCAGGCGCTGCGGCAAGATGTTAAAGGAACTTTCCCATGGACCACAAAGTCATCTTCATAGTCGAGGATGAAGGCTCGATCCGCATGATCTGCAAGCGCCTCCTGGCACAGATGGGGCATGCAGCCGTCTTCGCTAAAGATGTCCAAGACGCGACCCAAAAGCTCGCGGATATGAAGCGGGTGGATCTTCTCGTGACCGATATGAGGCTTCCGGACGGAGATGGGGTTGAGGTCATCGCGAAGCTGCGCCAAAAATTCTCGTCCGCCAAGGTCCTGGTCATCACCGGCTCGCCCGTGCCCGAGTTCCGCCTGGAACGACTCTATGAGATGGGTTTTAGGGAACGTGACGTTTTGCCCAAACCGTTTGAAATCGGCCAGTTCATCGCGGAAGTGCAAAGGTGCCTTGAAGGAGGCCAATGCCATGACTCGTAATACCAGACCGCCGTCCATTTCCCGTTTCGCGCGCCTGTCCATGGCTTTCAGCCTGCTGCTTTCGCCCCTGTCCCAAGCGCTGGCTTCCGGCAATGAAGCCCTTCAATTCTTCGAAGAAGAAAGGAGGGTCATCGAAAGGAGGGCTGCGGGGCTCACGACGCTTGATTACCGCAGGCTTCCCGTCGCCCTGACGGAGTTGGACGCCACGGACATCGAGAAGTCCGGAGCCCGGGACTTGAACCATTTGCTCGAGCTCTACGTTCCAAACGCCCAGTTCATCGAGCACCACCATCTACAGCCGCATCTCGGCTTCCGGGGCATCATCAGCGACCGGGAGGACAAGTACCTGTTCCAGGTGAACGGGCGCACGATGAACCAGCGATTGGTCCATGGCGCGGACAACGAGCGCGGCATCCCCCTGCTCGGCGATATACGATCGATCAACGTGGTGCGCGGCCCGGCCTCGGTCACGCATGGGGCGGGCGCGTTGGCCGGGGTGATCGCGGCGGAGACCTACAACGGCCTGACGTTCCAGGGCTTTGAGTCCAAGCTGCGCCAAGGCCTCGTGGACCAGTACACGGCCGCGGAGGCTCGCTATGGTCGGAAATTTGACGCCGGTTCCGGCTGGTTCCTATACTATGGCTTGGCTCACGAGCAAGGCGCCGACTCGCCCTATTTCATTGGGCGATCTTTCTCCGCTAAGAACGGGCTGCCGGCCAACACGGCCGGCCAGCCCTACGGGGGGCCGATGGCCAACTTGAACCAGCCCTCCTTCGGAGAGCTGCATCATAAGACGCATCTAAGCTACGTAAACGGGCCGTTCGAGTTCTGGACTCGCTTCGTGCAGGACGGCCGGCAGGCCAGGCCAATGCGCGAGATCTACACCCGGACCAAACCCGCCTCTTTCACGCTCGACGAGTGGACCCGTGGCCGCCAGGTTCTCAACCAGCAGTTCACCGTCACCGGTGAGTTGAAGAAGGAACTATCGCCCCAATGGACCTTGAACCTGATGCAGAGCTACGATCTCTTCGCCTTCAAGGACGAGCGCGCGGGAGCCCAGCCGCCGACGGTTACTTTCCCCATGGAGGTGCGCCATGGGCGCGAGCACGAACTGTTCACCCGGGCCATCGCGAACTGGACGCCCAACGACGCGCACAAGCTGGCCTTCGGGACGGAATACTCCCACGAGTGGTTCCACAATCCGCCGCAATCCGACGCCCTGGACCGCAATCCCGTCATCCAGGATCGCGATTGGCAGACGGACACGGTTTCGCTGCTGGCCGAGCATCAATGGCAACTCAACGACAAGTGGACCACCTTCATGGGCCTGCGCACGGACAAGCATACCTACTCCGACTGGCTTTTGTCCGCGCGCACCAGCCTCGTGTTCACGCCAACCGAGCGCGACACGCTCAAGTTCATCTTCGGCCAGTCCATGCGCCGCGGCGACGATGAGGAACTGTGGGCGGAGTGGGTTCGCAAGGGCACGATCCCGGACCCCGAGACGCTGCGCTCCTACGAGCTGGCTTACGAGCGGAAGCTCTCCAGCGCCTGGCGAGTCGGCGCGAACACATTCTACGAGGAGAACGCGGCCCTCGGCTGGATTCCCGCTCTGTTCCAGCACGACTCTCTGGGCGACTTTCAGATCGCGGGCGGCGAACTGGAGCTGACCTACAAGACCCAGGCCACCCGCGTGACGCTGTCGGAGGGCGTGGCGAAGCTCGTCGGCGCGAGGCTCCCTCCCGGCGCGCCGGCGGCCGGCCAGGCGATCACGGCCCAGCCCTACGGCTTCGGCAACGATCTGGCCGAGTGGGCCCCGTTCATCACCAAGCTCGCGCTCACGCATGACGTGAACAAGAAATGGAGCATGAGCTCCTCGTTGGTCCACTATTCCGGCTTCCCCGGCGCGAAAGACTATGCAGACTACGCCGCCTCGCTGCCCGCCCCGCCGTCAGCCATCCCTTTAAGCGACCCGGGATACACGGAGCCCTACGGGCC
>JACQPI010000061.1 GCA_016207585.1 Elusimicrobiota bacterium
CCGAACACCTCGTCCCCGCCGATTCCTGTCAGGGCGACCTTGACGCTGCCGCGCGCCGCCCGGCTGATCCAATACGTCGGCAGCGCGGAAGAGTCCGCCAACGGCTCGTCCAAGGCGTGAAGGAGCGGATCGAGGGTCTCCTCGATTCCGGGCTCGACTTGCAATTCGTTGAGCGTCAGACCCAGGCGCCGGGCCACGGCCCGCGCCTTATGGACCTCGTTGAACGCCTCCGCCTCCCCCGAGAAATACACGCAAAAGGCCTCCGGAGGGACCCGGGCGCCGGCCAGATAATAGGCGAGCGCGCTCGAATCCAGGCCCCCGCTCAGGAAAAGCCCGATCGGCACGTCCGCGGCCCTTTGGTCCTCCAGTATCCGGCCCAAAAGTCCGTCCAATCCCGCGACCGCATCCTTCCAATCCATCCGAACCGGATGGACGCGAGGCTCCCAAAACGTTCCCGTCCGCAGAGACCCATCGCGCCAAATCAACCACTGCCCAGGGCGCAATTTAAAAACCTCGCGGTAGATGCTGCGCGGCGCGGAAATATGGAGATGATCCAGATAACTGTCGAGGCTGGTTAAATCGATATCGAGGGAGATCTCAGGAACCTTGCGAAGCGCCTTCAGCTCCGAGCCGAAGTAGAGCCCCCCGGCCGCGAGCGCGTAATAGAGCGGCTTGACACCCAAAGGATCGCGCGCCAGGACCAACTGCTCTTTCTCGGGATCCCACAGGGCGATCGCGAACATCCCCGACAGATCCTTGAAGCATTCGACGCCCTTTTCCTCATAAAGATGGACGATCACTTCCGTGTCGGCATGGGTCTTGAAACGGTGGCCGCGGCGCTCCAGCTCCGAGCGCAGCGGCTTGAAGTTGTAAATTTCCCCGTTGAATACGACGACGTGCCCGCGCTCGCCGGAAATCGGCTGTTTTCCGGATTCGAGGTCGATGACGGCCAGCCGCCGCGATCCCAAGCCCACCCCCGCGCGGCAATAGAAACCGGAGTCGTCGGGCCCGCGATGCCGGAGGGTTTCCGTCATCGTCTCCAATAAAGCTTCCGAGGCGCCCCTGGGACGCCCCGCGAACCCGGCGATCCCGCACATATCAGCGTTTCGAGGGCGCCAGGAGCGAATCGCACGCCCTCAGAACCTCCGCGACCGAAATACGCTCCATGCATTCCATCGGACGCGGCTTAGGACAGCTCCAGAAATAACACGGGCTGCACTCGAAAGGCTTCCACAACAGGACGGTCTTTTCGCGATTCCAGGGCGGTCGGTCCCGGCGGATGTCCCCCGACGCGCATACGACCACGCAGGGAGTTCCCGCCGCGGCGGCGGCATGCATCGCCATCGAATTATTGCATATTAAAATACGCGCTCTCCGAATGAGTTCCAAGCTCTGGCCTAAATTGGCTCGGCCCGAGAAAATACGGATCGCCGCGCCGGGAGCGGAGCGTGCGATGTTTTCGGCAATGGGAACGTCGCCCGCGCTTCCTAATATCGCAAACCGGGCCTTATAGTTGACGCTCAATTCGGTTACAAGCCGGGCATAGCGGGGAGCGAACCATCGCCTCGTCTCCCGATCCCCGCCCGGATGGAGCAGGAACAATGGCCCCGCCTCGCCCCAGTCGCGCAGCCAGGCGTCCACCTGGTCTTTTTCGCAGGAGAGTATCCACAAAGTAGGAACACGCGGCGCGGGAAGATCGGCCTCCAGCAAACGGGCCACGGCATGAAAGTAGTCGGATTCCGACTTCCTCTCCCGCTCATGTTCAGGAACCTTCAGGTCGTAGAAATCACCGAGCCCGTCGGTATCGCGTCCAGCCGCCGTCCGAACGCCCAAACACCGGACCAACATCCGCATCCGGAAGGCCCCCGCCTTGGAACCTAGGCCCATGAAATTAAAAACCGCATCGAACCTATCCTTTCGCATTTTCCATAGGATCGCTAACGCCTGGAGCCCCCGCCAAAATTTGGACATCCATCCCATCTCGTTATTCCAGTAAGGCCAGGCGTAAACCCGATCCACTTGAGGACAACGGCGGGCATATTCCGCGCAGCGATCCACCGCCAATAAACCTATGAAGCGCTCGGGATTGGCTCCCCTAAGAGCCGCAATCGAAGGAACCGCCTCGATAAAATCTCCAATCCCCCCTGCGCACAGCAACAAAATCCTCCGGCAAGGGGCCTCGGCTTTCTTCATGCGCGCGCTCCGGCGGCCGCTTCCAGGACGGCATATATTTCCCGCCCGAACCGCTCGCAAGAAAAAGTCTTCGCCCGCTCCAACCCCATGGAGCGCATGCGCCGGCGACGCTGCGGGTCGCGCAGCAGCTCCGTCATGACCCGCGCCATGACCTGCGGATCGGGATCGGACAGGACGCCCGCCTCTCCCACGACCTCCGGCAAAGAAGTCCTGTTGGAGGCCAATACCGGCGCTCCGCACGCCATCGCCTCGAGGGCCGGAAGCCCGAAACCCTCGTAGAGGGAGGGGATGACGCAAAGGGCGGCGCACGTATAGAGGCCGATCAATCCGTCCCGCGGAACGGCGGGTAGAAAATGAATGTTTCCGAGCTCGGTGATGAGGCCGGCATGTCGGCCGCAAAAGCGCCTAAAATGGCCGTCCCGGGGACCGACGAAAACAAGGGAATACTCCGCTCGAAGCTCCGCGGGCATCGAGCCGTACGCTTGCAGCAGGCTCCCGGGGTTTTTGTTCGGTTTGAAGCTGCCGACGTAAAATATGAATCGCTCCGGAATGCCGTACCGGAGCCGCGCCGAAGCCTGAACGTCTTCCGCGGCCGGACGGAAGTCAGGGCTCACCGCCAGGGGAATCACGGAAATCTTACTGATCGGAATTTCCAAGACCTCTCTGATATCCCGGCAGGAATGCCGGGAATCGGTGATGACGCGCCTCGCCCCGGCGGCCCAACGACGGATGAGCGGCACCCTCAAGCGGTTCAAAACGGCCTCCCACCAGCTCTCCGGCAGCTCCAAAAAAAGGAGGTCATGAATGGTCACGACGTAGGGGCAGGGGCAGCGCGTCGGCGCCTTATAATAGGGAGAGAAAAAGACGTCCACACGGCCCCTGCGAAGCCGCCGGGCCAATTCATAGTGATCGAAAAACAATCCCGGAGCGGAGGATCTCTCGTAAATGATATTCGGGCCGTGGACCGGCACCTGGGTATTGCGATCTCCATACAGGATAAACCGGTCCCGCGGGAGAGAGCGCGCCGCGTAATCCAAAAAATTCAGCAAGAAGGCGCCGATGCCGGTAAATTTTCCTTCCTGCAGTTCCCGAATGTCTATGCCGATGATCACGCCGTCTCTCCGGGAAACCCCTCCAGAAGCCGTCGATAGACTTCTTGTGTGGCGTCCAAAGTCCTTCGGGCGGAAAACAGCTCCTCCGCGCGAGCCCTGGCGGCCCTCCCCCAACGAGCCCTTTTTCCCAGGTCCGCCGCCAGCTCTAAAATCGCTTCAGCCAGCGACTCCGCGTCCCGCGGCGGCACCAACCTCCCTGTTTCCCCATCGACGACCGCCTCCAGCATCCCCCCCACCCAGCTTGCGACGATGGGCCGCGCGCAGGCCATCGCCTCCAGGACCGCCCGGCTGAACGCCTCGAAACGGCTTGGAAACACCAGGATATCCATGGCCCCGACCGTTGGGGCGACCGCCTCGATGTGCCCGGTGAACACCACGCGCCCCTCCAGACCCAACTCGCGAACCAGGGACCGCGCCCGTGCCTCATGGGGCCCGTCTTCCGGAAACTGGGCCCCGCCCACGACAAAAAATACGCAATCCGGCCTCTTTCCGACCACGCGGGATGCGGCCAGCAGGAACTCCTCGTGCCCCTGCTTGGACCCGATGCGCCCCACGATAGCGACCGCTATCTGACTTTCTCGAAGCTCCATCTCCCGACGCACCCGGGATCGCTCCTCCGGACCAAGAGGAGAAAACCGCTCCGTATCGACGCCCGTGTAGATCACCTCGGCCCTTCCGGCGCCGCAGGAAGAGGATGTACTTCCTTGCCCGCGGTGCCAGGCGGATATTGCCCGCCTGGCACCGCGAGAAAAGTCCGCGCTTCCCGGCTTCCCGGGCTCCAGGCGCCTGCGCACCTCCTCGGAGTTGCAGAGGATCGTGTCCGGCCATTTCTTGAGCCATTTCTCCACATCCCGCATTCCGGGCTCCAAGACATTCCGCAGATGCCAAACAACCGGCACTCCCGCCAAGCGTCCCGCCAGCCACGCGTAGAGATTGGAGCGCGGCGTGTGCCCGTGGACCAGATCGACGCGCTGCTCCCGCATCCAACGCGCCAGACGCCAGGAATGCCAAAGCCAGCGATCGAATCTCCAAAAGCGAAGAGAAGGAATTTCCACGAGCGCCGCGGGAATTCCCGCTTGTTTCAAAACCTCCTCGAACGCCCCTCGGCCCCCCAGCCCCACGATCGCTTCGAAGCGGCCCCGGCCCCGCGGCTCCGCCAGAAGCGCGATGCTCCTCTCCGCGCCTCCCACGATGGCGTGGTCATGCAGGTGCAAAATTCGGTACCGTTCCTGGGGCGGTCGCCGGAAAGCCTCCAGTATATCTTGGACGGACACGGTTCCATTCGCCGCTGAGGTGGACAGGTCCGGCGCCGTCCGCCAAACGATCCGCCGAAACAGCGCGGACGCCAAACCCGCGGAAACCTCGCCTCGCTTCAATAAAGGGGCGCCCAGCGCTACCCAGGGAAGCCACAGTATCTCCCGCAGACGGAAGCTCCAACCGGGCAGATTTTTCCATTGGAACAGGAAACGATTTCTCCAATGGATGCGCCGGATGTAGGTTTGGGAGTAAATCCGGCCGATCGTCGCTTGATGCCGGCACCGGACGGTAGATTTCGGTTCATAGAGGCAGCGCCATCCCCGCCTCCACGCGCGCAAGCAGATATCCTGGTCCTCGAAGTAAAACGGCTCGAAGCGCGGGTCGAGGAAGCCGAGATCCCTGAGCATCGACTTGCGGAAAAGCCCGTGACCCATGGACACGAACAGCGTCGGCACCGGATGCCGCAGGGGAACGCGCGTCGAGACGTAGCGATGCCACCAGATTCCCCTGCGAAAGCGCACGACGGGAAGCTCATCGGAGGATTCCGCGCCGGCGCTCTCCTTCAAAGGCCGCGAGCTCGCCGCGAAAGTATCCGCCCTCTCGAAGTGGGCGCGCAGCGGCTCCAGGAACCCCGGCAGGACCTCCACGTCGGTGTTGAGAAAATACACGAGCTCGAAGGCGGCCGCATCCAGCCCGCCGGCGACAGCCCGCTGGAACCCGAGCCGCCGCTCGGAGCGGAGAACCTTCACGCCGGGATGTTCGCGGCCCAACCAGTCGGCGGTCTCATCCGTGCTGCCGTCATCCGACACGATGATTTCCGCCGGGAACTTTTCGGCTTTCAAGGCCGTCAAAAGCGCCCGAAGATTCTTCTCCAACAGGGCGCGGCTGTCGAACGCGGGAATGACGACCGAGACCCCGCCCACGATGGAAGTCATCCGGAGGCGCTCCGGGAAGCCCGCGAGGCGTCTCTCGACCCGCCCGAGACCTCGCGCACCATCCTGCCGAAGATGCGCCTATCCTCGTCGCTCAAAACGCCGGCGGCGACCAACGCGGCTCCGTATACGCATAGCGCCGCCAGAATCGCCCCTACCCAAAAAAGGTGCGGCTTCAAAAACCAGGCCGCCGCACCCATCAGAAGAGCCGCCGCCAAGCCTCTCGCCACAGCCTTTATAGGAAACCTCAGATTCAACATGAACCTGAGGGAAACCATGCACGACAGCCACGTGAAGACATCCGCTATCCCGAGCGCCCAGGCCGCTCCCAAAGCCCCCCACCGAGGGGTCCAAAGATAGGACAGTCCGCATTGCAAAACAAGCGCGAGAGCCGAAATCTTGACCGCGACGAAAATTCGATTCACGGAGGTAAAAACATATCCCGAAGCATTCACAAGCCCCGCAAAAACGCAAATTGCAAGCAGCACCGCCACGACCGGAGCGGCGTCCATATAGCTCTTCCCATAAACTAGAAGAACGATCTCTCGACTGAATACGATCCCCACGACGGATACGGGAAGCAGGAGGATCAAGATCAGGCGTTGAGCCCGTGAATTCCATTCCTCGATGTTGGATGCATCCTCCGCCACCTGGCGGGTCATCGTGGGAAACGCCGCCTGGAGCGCCAAGCCGGGGAGCGTGCGCGCCGCGACCATCAGCCCCAGCGCGCTGCCGAAGTACCCCGCCTGCGCCGAACCGGCCCAGTGCGCGCAGAACAAGACGCCGACGTTCATGTATATCATCGCCAAATATCCGGAGCAAGCATAGGGCACCGCCCCCTGAATCATCCGCGGTATCAGCGCCCAATCCACGCTGCGAACCGGTTTCAAAAGCCGCGGAACCGCCATCCTAAATCCGACGCAAAGAAATACCAGGCCGGCGATCAGATAGCTCCAGCCGACTCCCTGCAGCCTCCACCCCAAGGCTAATGCGATCGAAACGCACGCCAACAACGCGAAGCGATAGGCCCCTTCGCTGATGGCCAGGACCTCCATATGCTCCATCCCCTGGGTGTATGCGCCGATCAAAGATCCCATCCGGGACAACGCCATGCCCAAACAAACCAAGACCACCAAGACCAAGGAGTCTCGGGCCCCCAGGCTCCAGCCCCCTCCCAGGGCCGCCGTGAAGGCCAAAAGGAGCAAAAGCCCCATCAACAACAAGCCGGCCGGGAACCATTTCTCGGCCCTTTCGGGCTGCGCCGCAACCTCTCGGATCGTATAGGCGGTGATACCGAGGTCGCTGAATCCGATCATCGTATTCGCGTAGGAAAGGACGGTCGCCAGGGTTCCGAAGTCGACCACCCCAAGCGTGCGCGCCAAGAGGACGCTGGTCAAAAGGCCAACGAGGCGGGCGAAGCCGTTATTGACCAGGAGCCATCCGGCGTTGCGCGCGACGCGGGCCAGGGCCGTCATGCGGACACGCCGGAAAGCAAGGACAAGACTCTTTTCATGCGGCACTCATAGGTATGGTCCCGGCGAGCGCGCTCCATCCCGCGGATCGCGACGGCCCGGCGCTCGTCTTCGTGCGCCAAGAAGTACTCGACTTTTTCAGTCAGCTCCCGGGCATTCGAGTAGACGGCCACCTCCGCTTCCGGACCGTCGACCGTGAACAACTCACGGACCATCGGCCGGTCTTCCGTCACGACCAGGGTCCCGCACGCGGCCGCCTCGAACACGCGCATATTGACGTCATAGGCGCCGTGGGAATGCACATTCACGCAGATTCTGGACGCCGAATAGGCCGCGGCGAGATTTTCTCCCCAAATAAAATTCCCTCGACGCGCCCCCTGCAATGGATTGTTTTTCGGCAACGCTAGGAATCCGATGCCCCCGTCTTCCTGGAGCCAACGTATCTCGGGATCCGCCCATAGGGCAAGTCCCAAAGGAACCAGCGGGGCCAGCATCTCCACTCGACGAGGGGTAAGGCTCCCGGCAAAGATCACGTCGCAACCATAGCGCCGCCTTAACCGGGGCGACAACCGCAGGGGCCTGTGAACCCGCGGATCGCAGCCGAACGTAAGCCAATCCACGTTGCGAGCTCCCGCGCGCCGGTGTTCCTCGATCGCGGTCGGATCGTTGGTCAAAAAGAGATCATAGGCCGGAGACAATCTTCGAGACGCCGCCAGGAGGCCCGGGTCGTCTATCCACCAATTAACCCAGATGGATTTCATCTCCCGCCGCAAGGTCCCTAGGTGCGAAGGATCGAGGTCCTGTCCCTTGATCACCAGGACGACCTCGGGCTGAAACCGCAGCAACACCGCATCGAGCCGACGGTCGTGGAACCTTCTGAAATAGCGCAGGGCGAACGTCGGCAAAATCCCGGCCCCGCGATCCGGAACATGCACCCATTGCCGCGCGTCGTGGCCCAGTCCTCTCAATGCATCGTGGCAGTAAGCGCCGATCTCCTGCGCCGTCCGCCCGCTGCCGGAGACCACGGCGACTCGCATCATACCAAGCGTAAGCATTCGGTGAACCCATTGCGCCTCGACGAGCAGCCGCGAACTATGGCCGGCCATAGTCGGTATGCAAAGCGTTGGCCGACGACGAGTCCGGCAAACGACACGGGTTTACCGAATGCTTACTACCAAGTCTCGCAACCGCCCCCCTTTCCTGCAGACTGCCACGAAGTAATCCGCCTGACGGACCGATGCCGATTCGATAGGAAAATCGCTTGGCGCCAAATCTTCCTCCACCGTGAAACGGGCCCACCGGGAAGCGACCCTATGCAGGTTCGCCGGGATCCAACGTCTTAGCCGCAATGGATCCATGCGAGCCAGCCAACGTTTCCCGGGAGTTCCATGCATGGCCTCTTGCGCCTTGCGGGAGCCGCTTTGTCCCAAAACTTCCACGGATTCAAAGTGCGCCGATAATATGCTCTGGAGCTCGTCCCAATTGAACTCCCTGAAATGGTAAGGATTGGCGGGCCGCCCATGCTCGGAAGAAACCGATTTATTGGGGGTTGATAGAATGGCGATGCCATCCTTCGCCAAAACCCGGATGATTTCCGACAACATTTTCTCCGGACCTTTCAGGTGCTCGATAACCTCGAAGGCGCAAACAGCCCCGAAGGTCTCATCCCTAAACTCCAACGCTTCGCAATCCATGGGCAAGAACCTGAGCCCCTCCTTTTGGTAGCGCCTTCGCGCATACTCGATCGCCTCTACGGAGATATCTATCCCGGTCACCGCTTGAGCGGTCCCCGACATGCAATCGGCCCCATAGCCCATGCCGCAACCCATGTCCAATACCCGCCTCCCACGAACCCAAGGAATCGCGAACTGATACCGCGCGAGATGCCTTTTAAAATTCGCCGAATCCTTGTTGTCGGGGCAAGCCCGCTCATCATAGTGGAGATGCATTTTTTCCCTCCTGCTTGCCGCCGGGCCCGGAAGTCGCGGAGGGTCTTTCCCACAGCCAAAGCCAATCGGGAGACCGCCGAAATCCCAGCGAATTCAGAACGGCTTCGGGATGAAATCCTATTTTCAGATGCATCGGATGTTTTTCATCGGGACCGCAGGAGTCCAAGCCCGTCACGACCAATTTCCCGTCACGGGCCAAGGAATCCGCCATTTTCCTAATGACTTTCTCCGGATCCAATACATGCTCAATGACATCGACGCAGACAATGGTCCCATATTTTCTTTCCCATATCCGATCCCACTCCTCCGCCGCATCCAGCATGGAAATATTCGCATGGCCGCTGCGTCGCAGGTGCCAGCGCGCGAAATCGAAGGTCCGGCCGGCCATATCCGCATAGACCACCTCCCGTCCCGCGCGAGCGAAAGCCAAAGTCAGATCTCCGATTCCTCCCCCATAGTCCAGGACGGTCCCGGTGGAAACCTTGACGATTTGTCGTCTTAAAATTTTTTGCATGCGCTTCATGTGCCAATAACCCAGATCGAAGATATAAAAAGGGGTGGCGGCATAAAATTTAAGAATGTCCTTCGGGGTTCCCGGCTTAAGCATATTCCATAGTTCCGCGTTCAACCGCTCCCCCAACTCCAATAAGCTCAAAGCTTGGGGATAGGTATATCCGAAATAGTCCGCGATGGCTCGCACCATACGGCGATCCACGCAGATGCTCGAATACCATCGTTCTTGCCATGCGTAAAACACTCCTTGCATCCCGGAAGGCGCTTTTTCCAAGCATCGCTTCAATACCCGCTTAATCATGCGCCATCTCCTCCCGACGCAGCCATGCCCGGAAAGGCTCGATCCGATAGAGCGTATAGCGGGAGGACAAGAGCTCCTGGAGCTCCTGGTCCGCGTCAATCGCCCGGAGCTGGGCGACCGTATTGACGCTCAAGCCGTACACCACCGCCCGGGGCTTCTCGTCTCGAATCAGCTTAGCAATCTTGCGCAGATCATCCCAGTCCGAGGGGCGAAAACCTCGAACGGGCTCGACTCCCGTGGCCTGCAAAATGGCGAAGTCCGCTAATGCGGGGCCTCCAGCGGGCTGTTCCCGCAGCGCCGTTTCCACGCGCCGAATCGCGCTCCATGGAGTTCCATAGGCGGCTCGAAGGTCATAGCGTGCCCAACCCTGGGCCGCGGCAAGCCCGACTTGCGAGGCCAAGAGAAGAGCAGCCCAGCGATGCCGAGTTCCACGTCCGAAAACCCACAAGAAACCCGCCGGAAGAGAGTACAAGCATAGTTTGAGGAGCAAAGAGAGTCCCTGCGGAATCATCCGCCCCAGATACTGTCCTTCCCTCAACTTGTAATTGAAGATATAAACGTAGTCTCCGACCACAAGCCCGTAGTAGGCCGCGCAAGACGCAAAAATAATCGCCCACCTCCAGGACGGCCTCCAGCTCTCCTGAAATTCCTTTTGAAAAAGGAAAAAGACGCCCATAACGCAAAGCGGCGCCAAGGCCGGCTGAAAGTACTTGGGATATGCCCTGGCCCCTCCAAAAAACAAGCAGTACGTCAGCACGACCGTTACCGCGAACAGGGTTAATGTCGAGTGCGGCGGGAAACGCCGATCGCGCCATGCCTGTTTCACCCACTGGGCGCCCTCCAGCGCACCGACCCCTACAAGCCCCGGCCCGGCATAGAGGAAAAAAGCCAGCCAAGTGCCGAGGATCGTCATCAAGGAAGCGTTCCAAGCCGCCTGCCCGGCGCCCCCTCCCGTCGCGTAATACAACGGCTCCAGCATCAGCCTCATAACGGACTGCTGCAATCCCAGGCTCCGCTGAATCCATCCGCAATAAAGCGCCCACGTGCCGATAAAAAAAGCGGCCCCGACCGCGGTGGCCGCGAGAAACAGCCTTGGGTTTCCTTCCGGCTTGCGGCCCCTCGCGCAGGTGAGGGTGAATGCACCGAGCAGCGCCAGGGGAGTCGTCAATTTAGTCCACAAAACAAACCCCAGACAGAATCCCAATGCAAGGGAACGTGGCCAGAAGGATTGCGAGCGCCCTGCAAAGAGCAGCCAAAGAAAGGCCGTGACGGCGATCGACAGCAGGGAACCGTCGGCAAAATCGATACAGAGCATCCCCTGTATCGCGAGCGGGTTGCTCCAATACAGGGCGGCGGCCCACCATCCCTGAGAAGAACCGCGCCCCATCGCCAGCACCAGCCTATGGATCAGAAATCCATGAGCCAGATGAAGGCACAATCCGGGAAGCCGCATGGCCCAGGCCGAATCCCCGAACAACCGGATTGCCGCCGCGAGGAGGTACGCGACGCTCGGCGGATGGATGAGGAGCGGGCGATCCTGCCATAGAGCGATTTTAGGCGCCCCGCCATCCAGGATGGAGAGCGCGGCGGCATGGTTGATCCACTCCCAAAGGAAAACAGGCGCAACCAGGGAAGGAAGAGCCAGGAGACAAGCCCCCGCGAGCAGAAGGGCCGACGAATACTTCATGCCTCGGATGAACGCCCGGGCATGTAGAGACGCGCCGTGATCCCGGCCAAAAACCAGAACGGCTCGGCGATGCGCACGATGATGAACGTGTTGGCTCCCAGAGAATGGGCGCACAAGGCCGCAGTCGTCGCGGCCAAACCCAAGCCCAGGGCCATCGACAGAACATCTTGGGAAGAGCGAAATAACCCCCACCCCATTCGAACGAGTCGCAGGATCATCCATAGAAAGGCCCACAATCCCAAGAGCCCCGTCTCCCCCAGGACCCTGGGCAGATGGGTATCGACCATGCCGGCCCCGGTGACGCCGACCCCTAAAATGGGATGTTTCGTGAAATATCGATGGAGGACGTTTTGCGCGCTCGATATGCGCGCCTGCGCGGAAGCCTCCAGGCGGACGCCGCCGCTATCGGAATCCCCCCACCCGCCGGCGGGAAACGTCTCGGCCACGCGGTGAACGGCCGCTTCGCGAACGCCCGGGGTCATGAAAGTCAGCAGCCCCGCCATCCCCAAACCGGCCAGCAAGGACAGGCGCTTTTTCCTGGTGGCCGAGAGAAAAAACAATATCAGCACGAGCAACCCGATATAGGAGGAACGCGACAGGGACATCACAAACGGCAGCAACATCCACAAGAAAGACAGGAGCGCGAAACGAGACAGACGAGCCCCACCCTGCGTGAACAGCGCCAGCAAGACCCCGAAGACCACCAGGAAATAGCCGCCGTAGGTATTCGCCTCGTTGACCGCGGCCTCCTGCATCCTGAAATTCGTGAGCGGGATGGGGGTCTCGAAAGGCGTGGAGACCCTCTGGCCGGAAGGAATCTGAACATAGCCGTACAACGTGACCAGGGCCGCGACGACCCAGGCCGCCCAAAGATAGCGCCGGATATCTTCGCGCGTTTCGACCACGTTGACGGTCATGAAGAAAAGCAGGAAATACTCCACGTACTTCAGGACGAAAAAGAACGGGCGCGCCATCTCCAGGTCCCCGCGAATCACCGCGAAGGCGGTCGAAACCACGCACAGGCAGGTGTAGACGAAAACCGGCAGGTGGATCGGCGTGGAGACCAGGAAGGCCCCTCGTTTCAAGACGGCGGTCCGCGCCATCCAAGCGCACGTCACGACGGCCAGCAGGATGTCGTCCATGCGCAGTTCTATAGAGCCTCCCCAGCCTCCGGCGCCGGCGGAGCCGATGGCCGCCCCCTTCAGGCGCGGGGACAGAAGCATGGAAAAAACCAGGAGCCCCAGCCCCAATTTCGGGGAATAAAAAGTCAGCGCCGCGGCGCCCAAGGACAACATGAAGGCGACGAAAAGCGGCGAAGCGCTTTCAACGGCGAGCTTCCCGACGAAAATGCAAAAAAGCACGCCCAACGCGGCGGGCAGCCAGAAGCGAAGGGCATCCGCGGTTTCAGGGTTCTTGGACCACATCACTCAAAGGACGAGAGAACCGGCGCTAGGACTCCTTCTTTGCGTAATGGCCGTAGTCGTAGTAATAACCGTACCGCGGCTCTATGTCGGAAGCCTGCATGTCGTTGAGCACGACGCCGAGGATGTTCGCCTTCGCGGCCGCCACCTGGTCCTTGGCGCGCTTGAGCGCCCTGCGGGCCATCTTTCCGGATTTATAGATCATGACGACCCCGTCGGTATGGACCCCGATCAAGAGGGCGTCCACGAACAGCAGGATGGGAGGGGAATCGAACACGATCAGGTCGTAATCGGGCCGCATCCGGTCGATCAGCCTCGGCACCGCGTCGGAAGAAAAAAGGTTGACGACGTCCGTAGTCCTATGGATCCAGCCGGTCATGATCTTGAAGTTGTCTATCCCCGAAAACGTCAGCAGCTTGTCCAGGTCGAGCTCCCCCATCAAGAAATCGACGGTGCCCTTCACGACGTCCATGTATGGGACCTCATTCGAGAGAGCCTCCACGATCCCCGTCTCGCGCGGCAGCCCGAAAATCCTGTAGATGACCGGCCGGCGTATGTCGGCGCCGATCAAAAGCGTCCGAAGCCCCGCGTGCGCCGCCGCCAGGCAGAAGTTGATCGCGGTCAGGGTCTTCCCCTCCGCCACGCCCGTGGACGTGAATGTCAGCACGACGTTCTGCTTTTTCGGCAGTTGGGAGAAGATGTTGGCGCGCAGCGTGTGGTATACCTCTATAACCGGGGATTTGGCGCGGTAATGGAAGAGCAAATGGGAGCGAAAAATATCCATGGGATAGCGCTGCTTGCGCAGGAACTCCGTGCGCAGCGCGGCCCATTTTTTCTCGGTGCCGAAATGCGGGACGATCCCCAGGACGGGAACCCCCAGGAGCTTCTCGATCTCCTCGATCGTCGTGATCGAGATATCGAGGTTTTCCAAGGTGAACACGAGCAAAAAGCCCAAAAAAAGTCCTAGGATGACGCCCATCATGTAATTGAGCTTCTTATTGGGCGAGATCGGCGCCTGAGGGATCACTCCCCGGGAAATGATCGAAACGTACGGGGTGACCGACGCGAGCGCGATTTTCGCCTCTTCCTGGCCGCGCGAAAGGGTAATGTACATTTCCTCGTTGACCTTGATGTCCCGGACGATCCGATCCAGGTCGGTCTCCTGGGTAGGTACCTGGCGCAATTGAGTCTTGACCGTCTCTATTCTCTGCTCCAATTTGATGACTTCCGGGTGTTCCGCGGTGAATTTCTTAAGGAGCTCCCTGCGCCGCGCTTCCAGATCCAGCAACGAGCTGGATAGGCTGGAGCCCAGATGGGCGGAATGGTGCTTCTGCAAGAAAGTTTTCCTTTTCTCTTCCAGGTCCCGCAGCGAGTTTTCGACTTCCGCCCGCCGCTTCACGACGTTTTCCAGGGTCTTACGCGCGTTGAAAGAGCGCTCCTCGAGGTCGCGCTCCACGTAAACATCGAGCGCGGTATTGACGATGTCCGTCAGCGCCACCGGATCCGCTCCGACGGCGGAAATGCGGATCAGGTTGGCGTTCTCGACCCGCTCGGCCTGGATGACTCCCTGCAGCTTGGCGGGCTCCCAACCGATCTTGCGTCCGATCCGCTCGGCCATGTCGTAGGAAACCAGGATGCGCGCTTGGGCCTCCAGGACCGCGATCGGGTCGAAGGCCGCCAGGTCCCCCCCGGAAAAACGGCCCGGCGGAGGCTCGTATTTGACGATCGCCCTGGAGCGATAGACCGGCGTCTTCATCTGCGTGTAAAAAAACGTGGACAGGAACGTCGCCAGGAACGTGGCGAGTATCGCGATCCCTCGTTTGCGCAGGATGCGCCAGTAATCGTGAAGACTCAGTTCAACGTCCATGTAAACTCATTGTTTGGACACGAGCACCAACGTCGCCACCAGGCTCGCGAGGGTCGCCCAGGGAAGGACGTTCGTGGTCAACCAGCTTGCCGACACGGCCAGCCTCTGTTTGGGAATGTAAACCGTGTCTCCCGGCTGGAGCGCGAGGTCGCGATCCAGCCGGCCCGCCAACACCGCCTTAAAGTTGACGGACACGGCGCCGGAGGGCGCCCCCTCGCGCAGGACCGTTATCTTGGACGCCTGCGCGAATTCGCTCAACCCCCCGGCTTGCGAGACCAGCTCCAGAAGACGCATGCCGTCCCTGTACTCATAGTAGCCGGCCGAGCGTATCTGGCCGATGATCGCGACCCTGCGCCCGGCGAAACGCCTCACGTTCACGGTCACCTGCGGGTTGGCGACGTACTTGGCATAGCGCTGCTGCAGAAGGTCCTGCAACTCGCGGCTCGACAATCCCTTGACGAGGATGGCGCCGATGAGCGCCAACTCGATCTTCCCGTCCGGCTGCACCGTGACCTCCCTGGAATATTCCTCCACGGGAAACACGGTGATGGAAACGACGTCGCCCGGAGAAATCCGTATTTTCGCCCCTTCCGGAGCGGAGGGACTCGCCGCAGGAGGCGGGGACGGCTCCTTGGCTCCGGCTCCAGCGGCATTCTGCCCCCATGCGACCGATGCGGAAAACGCCGAATTCGCGGCAAAAGACGCCGCCAACGCCAGGGATGCGGCCCGGTGGAATTTAGTCGTCATTATCCTCTCTCTTCGCAGGTTCCGGGGACGGCTCCTGCAGGGCCTGATAGAGCGATTTGACCATAGTCCGAAGTTCGCGAATTTCCTCCTCCAGCGCGGATGAAATGTTGCCGGTCAAAGCCATGGAATCCATGGCGGAACGCTTCTGTTCCAGTTTTCGGACACGCGCCTCGATGGCGTCAAGGCCGGCGGACCTCCCATCGCCAGAACGGGAGGCCGGGAGCAGCGCGTACAGAGCGCCCCCCG